>JAAXUD010000131.1 GCA_013336205.1 Lentimicrobium sp.
TCTTACTTCGCCCGGTTTTAATTCGCCCAGATAAATTGAACCGACCCTTACCCTGAAAAGCCTCAATGTCGGGAAACCGGCAGCCGCAGTCATTTTCCGGATTTGCCTGTTTTTACCCTCAGTCAACGTAATTGACACCCAGCAGGTAGGGCCATGCCGGTCGTCCCTGATTTTCTTCGTCCTCGGCGCAAAACCCGGATCATTTTCCAACAAAACTGCCTTGCAGGGTCTTGTCTGATATTTAACCCCTCTTATTCCAATTTCAACACCGATGCGGAGTTTCTCCAGCGCCACTTCATCGATCAAACCATCGAGCTGGGCATAGTATTCCTTTTCATGGCTCCTGGCCCGCACCAGTTCACTCTGCATTCCATCGGTGGTTAGCAGCAGCAATCCTTCGCTTTCTTCGTCAAGCCTACCAATGGGCATAGTACCTTCCGGGAAATCATACAGTTCACCCAACACCTTTTTCCAGTCGAGCTCGCACACAAACTGGCTCATAAAGCCAAATGGTTTGTGAATTATAAAATGGCGGTGATCTGGCATAAGGAAATATTTCTGCAAAGTTAAGCCGTAATTCCCGGAACAGAAAACCAAAGCTTCCAGTTTCAGGATTTTTTGGCCTTTCGGTAAACCTTCCGGGGAATCAGGCATACGAATATTCCCTATTATCCCTATCTTTACCCGCTGCAAACAAAGTTGCCTTAATGAAACTATCGGTTGTAATCGTTAACTACAACGTTAAGTACTTCCTTGAACAATGTCTTCATTCCGTCGATGCCGCAATCCGGGGGCTTGATGCTGAAGTGTTTGTTGTTGACAACAATTCGGTTGATGGTTCCATGGAAATGGTTACCGAAAAATTCCCGACTGTTATCCAGATAAACAATCCGGATAACCCCGGATTTTCAAAAGCCAATAACCAGGCCATCCGGCAGGCGAAAGGAGAATACATCCTTTTATTGAATCCCGATACTATTGTTGAACAGGATACCTTTTCAAAATGCATCGGCTTTATGGATGCCCATCCTGATGCCGGAGGATTGGGCATTAAGATGGTAGATGGCAAAGGTCGTTTCCTCCCTGAATCAAAACGCGGACTTCCGACACCGGTTGTGGCCTTCTATAAAATATTCGGGCTTTCGGCTTTGTTCCCTAAATCCAGAATATTCGGCCAATATCATCTCGGTTTTCTTGATAAAGATGAAACCCATGTTGTGGATGTTCTCGCCGGCGCCTATATGATGATGAGGCGCGAAACGCTTGACAAGACAGGCCTGCTGGATGAGGACTTTTTTATGTATGGCGAAGACATCGACCTAAGTTACCGTATAACCAAAGCAGGCTATAAAAATTATTATTATCCTGAAGCACGCATCATTCATTATAAAGGCGAAAGCACCAAAAAGTCAAGTATCAATTACGTATTTGTCTTCTACAATGCCATGGTTATTTTTGCCAAAAAACACTTTTCGCAGAAGAACGCCAGGCTTTTCTCTTTGCTGATTCACCTGGCGATCTACCTTAGAGCAGGCATTGCTGTTATCTACCGGGTTCTTAACAAATTACTCCTTCCCCTGGCAGATGCTGCTATAATTTACGCCGGCGCGCTGCTGATTGTTGATTACTGGGAAAGCCAGGTTATTTACAAAGTTGGCGGGCACTATCCCTCGCTCTTTCTTTTCGGGGTTTTGCCGGTTTATATTCTGATCTGGCTTTTTTCTGTGCTCATTAGCGGAGGTTACGATCCACCGCTGAGAATGCGCAAAATACTTACAGGGCTTTTTGCCGGCACTGTCAGCATTCTGGTGCTATATGCCTTGTTGCCCGCGGAATTCAGATTTTCGAGGGCACTCATAATCCTCACTGGAATCTGGGGATTATTGTCGATGACCGGCATTCGTTTTGCGCTTCACCTTGCGGGATTCAAAAATTTCAGGATCGGCGCCAATCCAAACCGACGGTTTGCTATAGCCGGAAATACCATTGAATCAGAGAGAGTAGCCGACCTGCTGAGAAAAACACTCATCAATCCGGCTTTTATAGGATTGGTAAGCGTTGACGATAACAACCGAAGTTCAAACGGATGCATCGGGAATATCGCACAACTGCCGGATATCATCAGTATTTATAAAATTGATGAAGTCATCTTTTGTGCCCGTGATATTCCGGCTCACCGCATTATTGACACCATGAGCCAGCTGCAGCGAACCCAGACAGATTTTAAAATTGCACCTCCTGAGAGCCTTGCCATCATCGGCTCAAATTCAATCAGTACGACCGGCGATTTGTATGTTATTGATATTAACTCTATCAGTAAAATAAATAACCGGCGTAACAAGCGTATTTTCGACCTTACCCTGGCAACAATTCTGCTTGGTTTAAGTCCGCTGCTAATGTGGGTAACAATCAATCCACTGGTATTTATCTTCAACATTGTCAGGGTTTTAACCGGAATAAGATCATGGATAGGCTACGCGCCACTTCCGGGTTCAGATTCCGCAATGCCCGATATCCGTAAAGGAATACTCAATCCTACCGACCTATTCCCGAATCGTCAGCTGGATGATGAAACCACAGGCACACTCAATTTGCTCTATGCACGCGATTATCGTGTAACAAACGACCTGAATATCATATTCAGGGGATTCCGCAGACTGGGAAGATTGTAGTACCTTCCGGTAAACCTTTTTTATTGATCTTTGTTAAGTACCACAACGAATAACCCCTTTTCCGGCAGTTGGCCGAACGAATAAAAAAAACAATATCTGCTATGGCAAAATTTGAAGTTATTATGCCCAAACTGGGCGAAAGTATTATTGAAGCCACCATTACCAAATGGATGAAGAATCCGGGAGATCAGATTGAAGAAGATGACCCTATCGTTGAAATAGCGACAGACAAAGTGGATTCAGAAATCCCTTCACCGGTTGAAGGTAAATTGATTAAAGTCCTTTATAATGAGGGCGATGTAGTTCCGGTTGGAAAAGTTATTGCCATAATTGAGACCGACCCTGATGCTCCATCAGAGGATGATTCGAAAGAAGTTGTTAAAGCAGGCGAAGTTGTTGCTGAAGAGATTAAGACAATCGTTTCTGAGGCTTCAGTTGCAGTTGATGAAACTATTGAAAATGCTTCAGATCGCTTCTATTCCCCGCTTGTTAAGAACATAGCCAAAACCGAAGGCATCAGCCAGGCGGAACTCAATAAAGTACCTGGAACCGGTAAAGAAGGCCGTGTTACCAAAGAGGATCTGATGGCTTATCTCAAACATCGTGATGCAGCGCCTGCTGCCTCTCAAAAAGCTGAAGTGGTGGCTGCACCTGTATCTGCTGTTGCACCTGCACCTAAGCCGGCAGCCCCTCAGGTGTTTGCAGGCAATGGCGACGAAATAGTTGAAATGGACCGGATGCGCAAACTTATTGCTGATCATATGGTCATGTCAATTCAGGTTTCACCGCATGTTACTTCTTTTATTGAAGTGGATGTAACCAACATGGTGAAATGGCGCGAACGCGTTAAAGATGACTTCCTTAAACGTGAAAAAGAGAAAATTACCTTCACCCCGATTTTTATAGAAGCCGCAGCCCAGGCGCTCAAAGCTTTCCCGGGTGTAAATGCATCTGTTGATGGTTACAAGGTTATACTCCGGAAAAATATTAACATTGGAATGGCAGCTGCCTTGCCAAATGGCAATCTGATAGTGCCTGTTATTAAAAATGCAGACCAGAAGAACCTGCTTGGTCTGGCAAAAGATGTAAACAGTCTGGCCAACAAAGCACGTTCAAATAAACTTGAACCTGATGATATTTCGGGAGGCACGTTTACCATTACAAATCTGGGAACTTTTGGAAGTATTACCGGTTCCCCGATCATAAACCAACCTCAGGTTGCGATTCTTGGCCTTGGTGTCATTAAGAAAAAGCCTGTAGTTCTTGAAACAGCCGAAGGTGATGTAATTGCCATTCGTCACATGATCATACTCTCCTTGGCTTATGACCATCGTGTAGTTGATGGAGCGCTGGGCGGAATGTATCTGCAAAAGATGCAGCAACTGCTTGAAAGTTTCGATACAAACAGACAAATATAACTGCTAAAAACTTTAACTTCGCAGCATCATGGGGTGTTTCCTGTGATGCTTTTTTATTTAAACTTTCTTATGAAACTCCAATTAACAAAGCCACTGGCTATTTTTGACCTCGAAACAACAGGAACCAATGTCGGCAGTGACCGCATTGTTGAAATCTCTATTATAAAAGTAAATCCCGACGGAAAAGAGGAAGTAATGACCCGGCTAGTTAATCCTGGTATCCCTATCCCCGCTGAAGTTACAGCCATTCATGGAATCACCGATGAAAAAGTAAAAAATGAACCGACCTTTGCCGAACTGGCACCTGTACTATCCCGGTTTCTAAATAATTGCGACTTAGGCGGTTATAATTCAAACAAGTTTGATATTCCTTTGCTGGTAGAAGAGTTCCTGAGGGCCGATATTGATTTTGACCTGAAAGGCCGTCGGTTTGTTGATGTTCAGAACATTTTCCATAAAATGGAACCCCGGACGCTGAAAGCCGCTTACCGGTTTTATTGTAACCAGGATTTGATAAATGCCCATTCTGCGGAAGCTGACACCCGGGCAACCTATGAAATACTGCTTTCGCAGCTGGATCGCTATGAAAATGCAGAATATACCTCTAATGAAGGTGTTGTTTCAAAACCAATAGTCAATGATGTAAAAGCGCTGCACGAGTTTTCCTTTCATAACCGGAACGCTGACCTTGTCGGACATCTTATTTTTAACCAAAAAAACCAGGAAGTCTTCAATTTTGGTAAATACAAAGGAAAAGCAGTTGAAGAAGTTTTCAGCAATGAGCCTTCCTATTATGACTGGATGATGAAATCAGATTTTCCGCTGTCAACAAAAAAAGTAATAACAGCCATCAAACTCCGCGGTTTTAACAAGAGTTCGGTGAAGATCTAGAATGGTTTATTGGAATTCAGAAAGCATTGATTAATTAGCAGATTAGCGGATTAGCGGATTCGATGATTAACAGATTAATCAGATTTACTTGCGATGATAGTATCCCTTTCTGTTTCTCTTTGAAATATTTTTGACAATATCCTTAAGTTAAAGCTATCTCCCCTTTGCCTTCGGTAAAAATGGAGAAAGGAAGCTGAAGTGATTTTTGTTTTCAGACTTTGAACTTTTTACTTTAGACTTTTTACTTTAGACTTGTCTCTATGAAAATGATCTGTATCGGCCGCAATTACAGCGAGCATGCCCGCGAACTCAACAATCCGGTTCCTTCAGAGCCTGTTTTCTTTATGAAACCCGAATCGGCACAACTCCGGAACAATCAGCCATTTTTTTACCCTGAATTCTCAAAAGACATTCACTATGAAGCTGAGCTGGTGATGCATGTTTGCAAAGTCGGCCGGAATATCCAGGAAAAATTTGCCGGTACCTATTTCGATGGCATTGGCGTTGGCATTGACTTTACGGCCCGCGACCTGCAACAAAAAGCCAAAGAAAAAGGATTGCCCTGGGAGATGGCCAAGGCATTCGACTTCTCGGCACCGGTAAGCAAATTTATTCCGGTTTCGGAGTTTCCTGACCTGAAGAATATAAGATTCGGGCTTTACAAGAACAATGAAATGGTGCAGGATGGCAATTCTTCGGATATGATTTTCTCATTCGACCAGATAATAGCCTATGTCTCTAAATTTGTAACCCTGAAACAAGGCGACTATATCTTCACAGGCACGCCTGCAGGTGTCGGACCAGTCAAAATCGGCGATAGTCTTGAAGCTTTTATAGGTGGTAAAAAAATGCTCCTTTGTAATATCCGCTAATTCAGGACATTGTGGACATAAAACAGATTTTCGTATAAGCATGGAATTGTTTATATTCCGGATTCTCCACCAAAATAGCCGCGAGATATACCTGTAAATGATCACTCATTGATGAATATTAGACAGGCTTCGGATCTCCTGGCAGTATGCACGGGAGATCCAAAGCCTGAAGATACCGCTGAGACAGCTTCCTTAGTGTATTCTTTCAGGCCTGTTTTCACAGGCATGAAATATATTTAATTGCCAATTCACTTCACAGGACTAACTATTAAAAGACAAAGGCTGCATAAAAGCCATGCCAATCCATTGCGTTTGACTGCCCTTTATATCTTCCCTGCTGCCTTCAATTCAGTTTCCAGTTGTCCGACAAGTTCGTCCAGTCTTTGCACTACTGCCAATGTTGGTTCTTCACTTGTCATATCAACCCCTGCTTTTCTGAGTTGCTCCACCGGATAGTCATTGCCCCCTGATTTTAACAGCGTCAGGTAATTGTCCAACGCAAGTTCCCGCTCTGCCGCAGAACCTGTTTTCAGTAATTTGTGAATTCTGGCGGCAGCTGCATAGCTTGTGGCATATTGATAAACATAAAATGGCCTTTCATAAAAATGCATAATCTGAGTCCATGCATTCTCTCTCAGGGAATTCGGTGCCAATGCTGAACCATTGTAAACGTCGTTCAGATCGGCCATTATCTTGTTTAAAACAGTTGCATTTACTGGTTGACCATTCTCAACCAACCGATGTACCTGGAGTTCGAAATCTGCAAACTGGCTTTGACGATAAAACGAACCGGTGAGGTTGACGATTGCCTGGTTTAACAGGGCTATCCGTTCATTGTGATCGGTCGTATTTTGAAGCATGTAATCCAGCAACAATTCCTCATTAAAGTTTGATGCAACTTCAGCCACAAAAGTCGTATAGTCATTGGTATTATAGGGTTGGTTAGCAGATGAGAAAACTGAATGCATAGAATGTCCCAGCTCATGGGCAAAGGTTGAAACATAATCCAGGGTTTGGTCATAGTTGAGCAGGATATAAGGGTGAACGCCATAGACACTCATGGAATAGGCGCCTGTCTCCTTAGAGGCTCCTTCATAAACATCAACCCAGCCTCCTTTCAGTGCTTTCTCAAGTTCTGAATTGTATTCTGAACCCAATGGTTTGAGAGCTTCCCTGATGAGTGCCACGGCTTCTTCGTAGCTGTAGGTTTTCGTATATTCTCCAAGCGAGACCGAGCCATCCCAGGAATTGTAATCCGGAAACCCAAGCACCTGCTTACGCAGACTAATATACCGGCGAAGTGGTTCTGTATTGTTTTTTGCGGTATTGATCAGATTTTCATAAACAGATAGCGGGATATTGTTGCTGTTCAGTGAGGCATGAAGTGAATTATCAAATT
>JAAXUD010000132.1 GCA_013336205.1 Lentimicrobium sp.
CCCATGGCCAGTATCTTTCGTGTATCCACCGGATCGATAATGCCGTCGTCCCACAAGCGGGCGGTACTGTAGTAAGCCGAGCCTTCTTCTTCATATTTCGACAATATCGAATTCCTGAGTTCTTCTCTTTCATTATCAGGAAGGATTTTGCCTTTCGCACGAAGCTGGTCTTCTTTTACGGTGATAAGCACGCCGGCTGCCTGTTCGCCACCCATCACCGATATTTTGGAGTTGGGCCACATAAACAACAACCTGGGTTCATAAGCACGGCCGGCCATGGCGTAATTACCGGCACCGAATGATCCGCCGAAAACCACTGTAAACTTAGGCACCCGTGCATTGGCTACTGCATGCACCAATTTGGCGCCGTCGCGGGCAATGCCACGGCGTTCATATTCACGGCCTACAATGAAACCGGTGATGTTTTGCAAAAACAGGATAGGAACCTTACGGGAAGTGCAGAGTTCAATAAAATGGGCACCTTTTAGTGCGGTTTCACCAAACAGCACGCCATTGTTGGCCAGAATCCCCACCGGGAAGCCCATGATGTGCGCAAAACCGGTGGTAAGGGTAGGGGCGTAGCGGGCCTTAAATTCATGGAAACGGCTGCCGTCAACAATCCGGGCAATGATTTCTTTCGAGTCAACCGGTTTGCGGAGATCCAGCGGTGCAATTCCGTAAAGTTCTTCGGGATTATAAAAAGGTTCTTCGATGGGTTGCAGGTCGAGCGGCTGACGGTCAGCGGGTTTAAAAGTGCGGAAAATATCGCGGCAGATGCGGATGGCATGCTGGTCATTTTCAGCCAGGTGGTCGGCTACGCCGGAAATACTGGTGTGCACATCAGCGCCACCCAATTCTTCAGCCGTGACTTCTTCGCCGGTGGCTGCTTTTACGAGTGGAGGGCCGCCAATGAAAATGGTGCCCTGGTTACGTACGATGATCGTTTCATCGCTCATAGCCGGCACATACGCGCCACCAGCAGTGCAGGAGCCCATCACAATGGCGATCTGCGGAATGCCTTCGGCCGACATGCGCGCCTGGTTAAAGAAAAATCGTCCAAAATCGTATTTATCCGGGAAAACCTTCGCCTGTTCGGGCAGAAAAACCCCTCCGGAATCCACCATATACACACAGGGAAGGTGGTTTTCCATGGCAATTTCCTGGGCCCTGACATGTTTTTTGATGGTCTCCTCCACATAGGTCCCCCCTTTGACTGTCGCATCATTGGCCACAATCATGGCTTCCCGGCCATGAATTACGCCAATACCGGTGACTATGCCAGCCGATGGGAATTCATTGTTGTGAATACCATTGGCAGCCATCGTGGATAGTTCGAGGAAAGGAGTATTGGGATCCACCAGCAGATCAATCCGTTCGCGGGCAAGCAGTTTACCACGCTCTTTGTGTTTTTGAACGGCCGAAGCCGGGGCTCCGTGAATGGTATCGGAAAGGCGCTGGCGGAAATTGCCTAACAATTGCCGGTAAGCTTCCAGGTTTGCCCTGAACTCCGGAGAATTGGTGTCGGTTTTTGATTCGATGCGATACAAAATGATAGAAATTTAGAGAAACATGAAGCTGTATGTCATGCTAAGATAAAAATTTCCGGCGACAGAGCAAATAAACGCCGAAATTAAGCGGGATGTTCAGGCACTGGAATTCCACCTGCAAATATTACATTGCTTTTTTACCTGAGGAGTTTAGGCGGTTTTTTAAAATATTTATGTATATTTTCAATACAACTTTAAATATACATAAAAATCCACTTTCAAAGAGAGGTAGAAGCGGATGTATTGGAAATGGCATTCAATACCAGGTGCTAAATGTCTGAAGAAAAAGCGCCCTTTTTTTTATCCAATGATCTGGTTTTATAAAGAATATAATCAGGATTGTGATAACAGGTCTGCAGCCTTAAATACCTTATCCACCTTAATCCCCTTTTCTGTCCGAACAAGCGTACAGCATTCGGTATAAAGGTCATGCTCAAAAAACAACACGTAACCTTTGTCCACCGCTTCTTCCAGAAAGGATTCCTTTTCATCTAAAGTAATCAGCGGGCGGGTATCATAACTCATTACCCAGGGAAGGGGAAGATGGGCTGCTGTAGGCAAAAGGTCGCTGGTAAACACAATGGTTTTGCCTTTGTATTTGATAAACGGAATGGCCTGTCCGTCGGTATGTCCGTTGAAAAAACGCACTTCAATGCCCGGAAAAAGTTCGCCGGGATAATCAAACAGTTTTAACCGGCCACTTTCTTCAATAGGTTTTATGTTTTCTTTCAGGAAGGAGGCGCTTTCGCGACGATTGGCATGCATGGCCCATTCCCACTGGGCGGCACTGATCCAGTACGTCGCATTAGGGAACACGGTTTCAAATCCGCTGCGGTCGGGGGTGTATTTAACGCTTCCTCCCGCATGGTCGAAATGCAGGTGGGTGAGAAACATATCGGTGATATCTTCGGGTTTGTAACCCACTGCTGCCAGCGATTTTATAAGCGTGTCATCTCCGTTCAGGTCGTAGTGGCTGAAAAACTTCTCACTCTGCTTGTCTCCAATACCATTATTGATCAGGATAATGCGATTTTCATCCACCACCAGCAGGCAGCGCATGGTAAGGTTAATCAGGTTGTTTTCATCGGCAGGGTAATGCTTGCTCCACAATGATTTGGGTACCACGCCAAACATAGCGCCACCATCGAGCTTAAAGTTACCGGTGGGAATCGCGTATAATTGCATAAAATTCTTACTTTAGCCTGTTAAACAAGAGAGAGGGCGGTTTTGTTGGTGGAAAATAGACCCATTTTGTTAAAGACTCACACCTGCTGCTTGTTGCAAACAGGCAGGCAAAGACATAAATTATTGTAAATAATCTCACCCATCTAAAAAAAACACTTTTCGCACATAGGTGTTTAGAATGATAAATTGTGAATTCTTGCCTCCTTTCGTGAGATAATTTTTAAACATACTCATTATGAAGAAAACAGCAATTGGTCTCCTGGTGATTCTGCTCAGTATTTCGCTTTCGGCCCAGCAATATTTCGGAACACCGGCAGCTGAAGGGCACCGGAGCATTGTGCTTATGAATCCCACCCTAAATAATCTGAAAACGGTTTTTTACCTGATCGATAATCAGATTTTCCCTTTGCCGGATGATTATAACCTTGTAGGATTTTTTCACAAATCGCAGGGATATAATTTTCAGCAATCGGTTGATTTCATAAAAGAATCAGGCCGGGGAAATGTTTTCCTGCATGCTTGTGGTGATCAGATTGGCATGACTGTTTATGGTGATAATCCCTGCAGCGATGATTACCGCCAGGTCTTTTCCGGTTCGGATGGAATAATATTCTTTGGCGGACCCGATATTCCGCCTGCCATTTATGGTGAGGAAACAAATCTGCTCACGGAAATAACCGATTACCACCGCCACACCTTTGAAGCTTCTTTTCTTTTCCATCTGCTTGGCGGATATCAGGACGAAAACTATGCACCATTGCTGGAGCAGAAACCGGAGTATAAAATCCTTGGCATCTGCCTGGGTATGCAAACCATGAATGTGGCCACCGGAGGAACCCTTGTACAGGATATTCCCACAGAAACTTACAGCCAGAGAACCGCAGAACAGGTTTTGGCGGCTGACACCGATGCCCGTCACCGCAATTACAACAACAACTTTGGCACCGATGACGAAGAAATCTGGGGACATTTTCACAGGATAAATATTCTGCTTCCCGATCGGCTTCAGCCGTTTTTAAATGGGTCGGATAAGAATCCGGTGGTACTCAGCAGTCACCACCAGGCAGCCGGGCGCATTGGCAAAGGCCTGTTGGTTGCCGCTACCAGTATGGATGGAAAAATTGTGGAAGCATTGGTGCATGAAAAGTATCCGAATGTAACCGGGTTTCAGTTTCACCCCGAACCGCCATTTCTATATCAGCAGGAAAATAAACTTCATCTTGTCCCGGGGCAACCTGCAAAAGATTCATTCATTGATCTTTACGGTGGATCGAAAGGCGAAACCTTTAACAGGAATATCTGGAAATGGATGGTATTGAACCTGAAATAGAACAGAGAAACACTTGTGCCAAAAATCTGATTTTGAACTTTATACCCCGCCTGCCGGCGGGCAGGTTTGAGCTTTGAACTTTATACTTTGAGCCCGCCGCCTCTCCGTTATGTCGGGTAAACTTTGAGCTTTGAACTTTGAGCTTTGAACTTTTTACTTTGAGCTTGACCTACCGATATTCCTTCACCTCCACTTCACCTTTCAGCACCATCAATCCATTGATTGCCAGCGCCCTCATCTCATCCTCGCCGGGATAAACATGCACCGGCGCAATTTTGTAAACACGCTCAATAACCTGGTTCACAAACCATTTGCCATGAGCGATACCCCCTGTGATCAGGATCCCGTCCACGTCGCCTTTAAGCACAGTACTCATGGCCCCAATAGCCTTAGCTACCTGGTAAGCCATGGCTTCAAAGATAAATTTAGCATACTCATCACCGGCCTCAGCACGTTTTTCAACTTCAAAAGCACTGTTGGTGCCCAAAAAGGCGGTCATGCCACCTTTACCTTTGATCATCTGAAGCAGCTCTTTCTGCGTGAATTTGCCACTGAAACAAGCGCGGACCAGGTCTGCGGCAGGCAGGGTTCCACTGCGCTCAGGCGAAAAAGGGCCTTCGCCGTCAAGCGCCTGGTTTACATCAACCACCAGTCCCTTCCTGTGTGCGCCTACGCTGATTCCTCCGCCAAGGTGAACCACAATCAGGTTCAGATCTTCATACTTGCGCATGATCGACTTGGCATGCTGACGTGCGGTAGCCTTCTGATTCAAGGCATGGAAAATAGATTTACGGGCAAATTCAGGATGTCCGGAAACGCGGGCGTGGGGCTCCAGTTCATCAACTACCACCGGATCGGCAATAAATGCCCGGGCATTGGGGAGGCTTTTGGCAATATCATCGGCAATAAAACCACCAAGATTACTGGCATGCTCGCCCATAGGACTGTTGACCATGTCGTGCTTCATGATTTCATTTACCTCGTAAACACCTGAGGGTATCGGCTTGGTAAGTCCGCCCCGGCCAACTACGGCACGAATGCTATCCATTTCGATACCAGCTTCTTCCAGTTGTTTGTAGATAATCTCCTTGCGAAATGCGTATTGATCCGTTATCTTGTCAAACTTTGAAAGTTCTTCAGCTGAATGGGCAATGGTGCGGACAAAAATCGGGTTGGCACCGCTGAAAACAGCAATTTTGGTTGACGTTGATCCCGGATTAATCGCCAGGATGCGGAGTTCTTCCATATTCTTTTGTTTTGAAAGTTTGGATTACTTCGCGATCAGCGCAGCCAGGGCTATGCTGTATAGTTTGGTTTGAGCACTGTCGCCACGTGACGAAAGCACACAGGGAACACGTCCACCTGCAACAAAAGCGCCAAGCTCAGCTCCTGCAAGTTTGGTATTCGTTTTGTAAAAAATATTGCCAGCCTCAATATTCGGGAACAACAGGCAATCGGCATCTCCGGCCACCGGGCCCGAAAGTTTTTTAATTTCAGCTGATTCTTTATCAATGGCAGCATCCAAAGCCAGTGGTCCATCAACAAAGGCGCCGGTAATCTGACCGCGGTCAGCCATTTTCGACAACAAAGCTGCATCAACGCAGGATGGCATGCCGGCCAGCACCTGCTCAGAGGCAGTTACAACCGCAACTTTAGGCTTTTCGATTCCAAGCGCTTTTGCTGTGGCAACCAGGTAATTCAGAATGGCTACTTTTTGTTTGAATTCAGGAAGTGGAATAATGGCAACATCGCCCACGATCAGCAATTTGTGATAAAGAGGGTTTTCGATAACAGTCACATGACTAAGAACTGCGCCCGGATCCATAAGCCCGGTTTCTTTATTCAGGATAGCTTTCATGTATTTGTCCGTACTTACCAATCCCTTCATCAGCAACTCGCCCTGACCGTCATTAATAAGCTTAACAGCAACTACAGCAGCTTTGCTTTCGTTGGGTTCATGAACCAGTTTGAACTTGCCCGGATCAACGCCCAGCTGGGTACAAACCTTACGCATTGTCTCTTCATCCCCAACAAGAATGCCATCAATAATTCCCTTGTCAACCGCTTCGCTTACAGCTTCAATGGTGTGAGAATCATTTGCATAAGCCGCTACCAGCCTTTTTTTTGTTTTTGATTTAAGGACTTCAAACATCTGGTCCAGTTTGGTAATTGCCATTTTGCCTCCGAAATTTTATTGTGGGTTGGTTTTATAAATATCTTGATTATGCGATACTTGCATTGAATTTGCTGGTGCAAAATTATTAAATCTGATTTAATTACCCATAAAATAAGTGAAACACGCAGCATTTAAAATTCCGGGCACTTTAGAATTATTCCGGGCTGCAAGGCTACGTAAGTATAGTGTTTGAATATCAATCAGATAACCGATAGTAAACGGTTTGGCTCAGGACTAATATTTGGTTAATAGACCCATTTTTTCAGGAAATTCCTGTTAATCTATATTAACGATGATGATTTTTTTACTCACATTAATGCCATTGCCTGCGAAACGGGCGATGTAAATTCCCGGGGAAAGCGTCAACGGAAATGTATTGCGGCTTTCACCGATGATGTTTTTCTCAAAAATTACCTTGCCGCTCAGGTCATTAATTTGCAATAATCCGCTGCTTTGATCAGGATTGTAAAGCGAAAGAGTTCTTCCGTCGGAGAAAATGGAAACAGGCTCAAAAGCTGAGAGTTCAGCAGTCAAAGTTCCAAAAGCAATGGCAAAACGGTTTTCATCATCACCTTCATTAGCTGTGAATTGATATTCAGGCATTAACCGCAGGTCCTGCCTGTAATTGGCCAATAAATCCAGGAGTACAACCGGTGTGCCGGGATCAAAACTTTCTGTTCCGGAAGTGGTCAGGGAATATGTTCCGGAAGTTACCACACTGTAGTTGAGCGGTACAACCGGGGTTTGATCTGGCCCCGGAATGCAGTTGATGGCAAGTTTGGTATTATCGGCGGCACGGGTGTAGAGTTGGTTTGCCTGATCGTTCAGTAGTTTCCAGGCATCCGATTGATTGTCGAAAAACGGAGTTGTGCCTTCTGCAAACCGGATGACTGTTTCGTCGCTGAAAAGGCCACCACTTGCGGTTATCCGTAAAGTATTGGGAAGCCCATTTTTGTAGAATGCCTGGCTGTTGTGCGTTCGGGTAGTGTTGTTCAATAAAAGGCTTCCGGTAAG
>JAAXUD010000614.1 GCA_013336205.1 Lentimicrobium sp.
GGTTCAGAAGCTGCCTGGTTTGCATTTCTGCTTACAATTCTAAATGCATTGATATTCCAGTATTCCTTTGTTTTCAGGCCTGAAATTATGGTAATGACACTTGGCTTTGTGTCCTATCTCTTTCTTGAAAAATCTTTAGTTGACAATAAAAATAACGCATACCTGATTATCAGTGGATTATTTGCCGGGCTTGCAGCAGCCACGCATTTAAACGGCTTAATTTTCATGGCGGCAGGAGGTTTTCTGCTACTGTGGAAAAGAAATTTTAAAGGAACATTGATTTTTGCTTTGTCAACAATCCCTGCCTTTGCTATTTATTTCTATGATTTTACGGGCCAATATGGAATCAATTACTGGCTTTACCAGGTTAATGATTCACCGGCCCTCCACAAATCAACCATTCTGCCATCCTCTCTGGCATTTCTTGGGAAGATGTTAAACGAACACCTGAGATTTTTCCACAGTCCCAAGGAAATAAGCTTCTCTTTACTATTTCTTTTTATGCTGATTGTAAATTTCAGAAATTTAAAGTCTGAAGATAATTCATTGAAGTATCTGCTGTTACTGGTTGTTTTTCTTTCATTGCTGGCGGTGCATTCAACTTCCAAATACATTCTTCTCTATCTTCCTTATATAATGCTGATAGTGATAAGATCGTTCTTCTTTTTTTACAAAAACCGCCTGAGTCAGGTCCCGCTCAGGTTTAGGCTTACTACCCGTAATGCTTATAACACATCTTTTGTATTGATTTCATTGTTCCTGATAACAAATATGGCCTGGAATATTGATATTGCCTTGAAAAAATTCGATCCGGAAAAGAACAGGCAATTAGCTAAAAAGTATATGGGTATGCAGACAAGCCGCCTTAACATTCTGGCGCCTATGACATTTATCTTTAATGAAATAGAGCATTTCAACCGCATTCAGAGTGACCTGAGTATTACTGAGATGAATAAAGCCGGCAAATCTTACAAAGGGCTTGAATTTCTGAGTTTAGCTGAAAGTCTTGAGTTGGATTATTTGATAATTACAGATGATTATCGCAGCAAATTTGGGCTCGACAGCATGAAGACAGCAGACTTTGTGAATAGTGGCTATATCATTTCCGGAAAAGAAACCGGAATTACCATACTAAAAAGGGAACATCGGATCGTCAATGAATAAGACAAAATTATCTGAATGCCGCAATATAATCTGGGATTGGAACGGTACGCTGCTCAACGACCTCGACGTTTGTGTTACAGCAATTAACCGTCTACTGGGAAAAAGAAACCTTCCAAAAATCAGCAGTGAATACTATACTGAAATTTTCACCTTTCCGGTAAAGGACTATTATATCACAGCTGGTTTCGATTTCAGTAAAGAGTCATTTGAAGATGTAGCCGTAGAATTTATGGATCACTATTTCCAGCTTGTGACTGATGCCAATTTACATCACTCGGTTACAGCAACGCTACAGTATTTTAAGCAAACCGGCCATGAGCAGATTATTCTGTCAGCCATGGAACAGACTGAATTGGTAAAACTGGTAAAAGGCCGGAAAATTGAAAATTTTTTCGGCCATATATTTGGCATCCAGGATCACCTTGCCCATGGAAAACTGGATATGGCCAGGTCAGCTATTGTTGAATCCGGATTTGACAGAAACCTGACTTGTTTGATTGGCGATACCCTGCACGATGCAGAGGTTGCGACTGAATTAGGAATTAACTGCCTGCTGGTTGCAGATGGACATCAATCGGAAATCAGATTAAAAACATCGGGATATCCGGTGATCCAAAGTTTGAGAGAAATTGAGAACGTTTTTAAAGTCAATAGTCGATAGTCAATAGTCACTGGTCGCTAGTCACTAGTCACTGGTCACTGGTCACTAGTCACTAGTCACTGGTCGCTGGTCACTGGTCAATGGTCGATAGTCAATTGCAGGTCTAAGGTACGCGTCAGAAAATAAGACGCGCAAAAACAGCGCTGCAAGGCGGACAGAAACTGCGTACAAAATGCTTTTTGGAAATTAGATATTGGAAATTAGATATTGTTCATCCCGCTATTTCTCTTCTTTCACCATCTTTTCAATGGCTTTGTCGTAATACTCCTCTACCGACAAAAATCCATTTGACCAAACTTCCCGCTTTTCGGCAACTCCTTTATCGTCAATGTGCATCCAAACGCCATCTTTAAAATTATTCACATAAGGTCCCGAAACCATTACCCTTCCGTTAGGATGGTAAAAAGTGGCCAAACCCTCGAGTTTACCGTTTTTATAGGTTGCGTTTATTTTCACAGGGCCATCGAAAAAGTATTGCTTCCAGACACCCTCTTTAACTCCATTGTGGTAATTCATCTCTTCAAGAATGGCCTTGTTCGCATAATAGGTCTTCCAGGTACCCTCAGCGACGCCATTATTGTATACTTCTTCAGAAATCAATACACCTTCTTCGTTGTAAAACTTCCAGCTGCCATCCCGCTTTTCATTGATATACAATCCTTCTGACATCTTAACACCAGACCTATAAAAAGTAATGGTAAATGCTTTGGTGCCATTTTCGGTAAAATCTGTCTGAGCCTTTACAGAACCGGTTGTATCATAATAGACAAACTGACCGCTCGGTTTATTGTCCAGAAAAGAGCCCTGATATACCGTTCTTCCTTCTTTATCGGTTTTTCTCCAGGTTCCTTGCTTTTTCCCG
>JAAXUD010000615.1 GCA_013336205.1 Lentimicrobium sp.
CGGAGTGGAAGATATTTAACGGAGATCTGGCTTATAAAAAATAAGTTTTCAGGAATCAAAAATCCCTCTTCACAGGTATAAATAAAAAGCAGATCCACATGGAATCTGCTCAAATATCAGTTGCGGGAGCTGAATTGCTTATATCTTATTTCCGTAAGCAAGGTCGCCTGCATCGCCTAAACCCGGCACAATATAGGCCTGTGCAGTCAGTTCATCGTCGATGGCACCTACCCAGAGTGTAACTACATCGGCCGAAAGGTTACGTTTTATATACTCTACGCCCTGGGTGCTGGCGATAAGTGTTACAATATGCGTATGCCGGGGTTTGCCTTTTGCCAGCAAGGCTTTGTAACTTAAAACCAGCGAGGCACCGGTAGCCAGCATTGGATCCGACAAAATTAAAACCCTATCGGTAAGGTCAGGGCTGGAAACATATTCTACCTGAATATCGAAACGCCCGTCTTTGCTGTGTTTGCGATACGCTGACACAAAAGCGTTCTCTGACTTGTCGAATATATTCAGCATTCCCTTATGAACAGGCAATCCGGCGCGCAAAATGGTAGCAAGAACCGGATAATCCTTCAATACCGGTACCTCGGCAACACCCAGCGGTGTGGTGATCTCCCTGGATTCATATTCAAGCTGCCGGCTGATCTCATAGGCAAAAATTGCACCCAGACGCTCCATATTAAACCGGAAACGCAGGCTATCCTGTTGAATAACCGCATCACGGATTTCAGATATAAACTGATTAAAAACCGAAGCCTGTTCACCCAAATTCCTTACCATAACGAGTTGCTTAATTCCTGAAAAACAATGTTCTTGACTATATGCGATGCAAATATAATGAAATATTGACTCTGGCGAAGATTAGCAGGCAAGGGTAATTTATATCTCTAAAAGCAGTCTGCCTTTTATTTCATCATTCATCAGATCCGGAATAACAGATCTAAGGTATCCGGTTTTTTACTCAAAAATTTTCCTCAGCAAAACTTTGGTTGATTCTACCTTAAATCCCAATGAGCTGAATGCCTCATTCATCTCTTCCACATTCAGGCCACTGGTAACTGCCTCCACCCTGCTCACGCCTTTTTTTACCAGTGCATCTATTACCGCAGCCTCAAGCATTGACGCATAAGCGGGAGTGTTGTGTGTCTGGTTCATAAAACGATAAAAATACCTGACGGTTTTTTTTGTGGTAAATTCTCCATTGCGGAATCCGGCCAATTCGCCGGTGTGACGGTTTATCAGTCCATACAGAAACTCGGCGGGCTGCTTTGCAACTGCCTTTTTCAGGTATAATTCGAGTCTCTTTAATGAAGTACCTGCAGGTACCAGCGGATCGCGGGAGAACCTGTCGTCGGAAGGGTAACTGGCAATTATCTCACACACTTTGGGCAAATGCTCTTCGTTTAACTCAACGATTTCGTAAGGAAAAAATGAACCGGCGCCCATCTGCATATTCTCGATGCGCAGATAACGAAACATCCTCAGTTCTACAAAACGAAACCCTAAAGATTCAAATGCGTGAATGGTGGTAAGATCTGTGGCATCACAAAGACGATTCATGTACCATGGATTTTCTTCTTTCATCAGGTTATCCAGTCCGGACGAATATTCCTCCGGTGTAATCTGATCGTCAAGCACAAGCACCTTACGGCCAAAAAGTTTTGTTTCAACTTTAAGTACTGAATATTTCATAAACGAAAGTTTAAATTATTCAAAGAATAAGGTTTGACTTTTTGAGTTAAGGCAGATCAAATTCTATTTGGGAGGGGCAATTTACAACAATCGGCTGATTTTTTAACAAAAAATTAATGTATTGCTCTTTTTGTTCTGCAGGCCTTTCATTTTCAGCGTGTAAGGATTTAACTTTTAACCCTCAGGGTTATCCCGGCGTAAATGGCCATCGCTGAAACCTTTAACCTTAAACCGCCTGGCCTGGAACCTGAAAGTTCAGGGGTTCGGATAAGCTGCGATGAAAACAGTGGAGAGTTTTGCCCTTCGCAACATTCGCAAAATACCACCTTCGGAGTCAGGTTCCAAAGATCGTATTTGTGAGAGCGCCGTAAAGCGGATTGCAATGAGTTTGATTGTGTGGATAAAACTACAATGCGTTGAATTAATTCATCATTTACCAATCGTAATAATGATTAAACAGGGAAGAGCGCAATCCGACCCACAGATGAACACCTGAATAATCAGATCGGGCAGAGGATTCATTTCGTATGCTTACCCCGGCATTCAGCCGCAGGTTAGTGGCCGGATTTACAAGCCAGCCCACTTTAAAATCGTGTACCATCAGGTTGGTTTTAAGCCCCTGCCCTATTTCGTTGCCAAATTCATTTACATAGGTATCATAGGATTTATAAATATCCTTCCCGTAATTAAGTCCGGCTGTATCGGCGCCGTAAGTTGTTATAACAAGTTTGTAATCAAACATCATCCGCTGTTTGCGGTATGAAATCAGGAAATTTCCTTCCCTGAAATTGGCACCTTGCGGATGCGCCAGTGGCTGACTGTAATGGCCGTAATTCTGCAATGAAACAGAATGGGCATAAGTATAAGGTCTTACCTGGTTATATTCAGCCTGAACGAAGAGGTTGGGTATATTAAACAGGTCGAAGGCCTTAAATCCCAGCTGATAGCCATACTTATTGGCCCACCAGCCGTCGCCTTCGAGCAC
>JAAXUD010000616.1 GCA_013336205.1 Lentimicrobium sp.
CGGGCGATCTCCCGGCTGAAGGGAAAGGCCCGGCCCCGGGCACGCAGCCCGTCTCCCAACACACCCAGTCCGGCCAGGCTTATTGATAATGCAACCCGACAGGTAAAATCAATCACCATTCGGCCGGGCGGACAGATGCTGGGTGGTAACAACAGTACATTGGAAGTATTTGGTGCATTGCAGGTAAACAATGGAACCGTATCGTGGGAGAATGCCGGAAGTTTTGAAGCCGGAACAAGCACGGTGATTTTTAAAAGAACTTTAGCCTCTATAGCAGGAAGTACTGTTTTTAACAATATTACCATTCCCCATGATACATGTTCGCTTATTTTGATGAATGGTTCAACCACTTATGTATCTGGCGTATTTTCAAAAACTCCAGGTGCGGTTTTCGATGCTATTTTCGATGGGCCAACAACGTTTGGTTATTCCGGCAGTGATCAGACTGTTTTTTTACCGGCCGGCAATGAATACTATCATCTCCAACTAAGCGGCAGCGGAACCAAGACGATGACTACTTCAGCCATGGCCATTCGTGGAGATCTTACTTTGGCAGGCACTGCAAGCGCAACAGCAGGAAATAGCCTGAACATTGACGGAAATCTGTTAATCGGATCAGGCGCTACACTTGGTACAGGAACATTCAGCCATCAAATAAAAGGTGACCTGACCTGCGATGGCACCATAACACCCGCCTCCGGAAGTATGATCACCATGAATGGCAGTTCAGCTCAATCGATTCAGGGAGATGCTGCAACCATTGCATTAGGCGGATTAAGCGTTTCAAATACCAGCGGTGTGACACTTAAGAACCATGCCACAACCGCAGCCCTCAATATCTCTTCAGGCTTATTTACTGTAATTGCAGGAAAATCGATTACCGCATCCGGAAATACAACAATTACTCCTGCCCAGGGCCTGGTGCTAAAGTCAGATGAAAGCGGAACAGCTTCGTTTATTGACAACGGAACCATCAGCGGAAGCGGCACTGCCCGCATCGAGCGATACCTCACTAAATATGACGCGGTTTCTGATCTTAAATTCCACTTCCTCTCTTCACCGGTTGGGAATACGCAATCCATAGAAAATGAGTTTGTTGATCTTTCATCGTCCGATATAACCGATTTTTATAAATGGAACGAACCAGCCAATGTTTGGACCAATTATCGTGGGGCAACATATGATGTGCGAAACGAAGATTTTGGCGACGAATTTAAATTTGTTCCCGGCAAGGGATACCTGGTGGCCTATCCGGCTGATGTTGTAAAAAACTTTGTCGGAGCACCCTACACCAATGCCTTAGGGCTTACTGTAAATTGCACCAACACCAGTGCCGGTGGCTGGAACCTGATCGGAAATCCTTTTCCTTCATCCATCAACTGGAACTCTCTGGCCAAAAGCAATGTTGAGGCAACGCTTTATTACTACGACAATTCAGTACCGGGATATAAATATTACAACACTACAAGTGGTGGAATTGGCGGAGCTACAGAAAACATTGCTCCTATGCAGGGCTTTATGGTGCATGCAACATCCGCCGGTAGCATTGCGATATCGAATGACGCCCGCACCCATTCAGGACAGGATGTTTTCTATAAAAGTGTACAACTCACTACCAACATTCTCGACCTGAAAGTTGAGGGCAGTAACAAAACCGATTATGCCCGTGTCTGTTTCTACGATCAGGCCACCGAAAGTTTTGATGGCGATTTTGATGCTTATAAGCTTTTCAGCTACAGCGATGGGATTCCTGAGCTTTATACCCTGGCTGCAGGCGATGTACCACTGGCCATCAATACCGGACCACTTTCAAAGCTGAAAGGCTCGGTAGCCATGGGATTTAAGCCCGGCGCGCAGGGAAGCTATACGGTTACCGCTGAGAATATTGGCAGCTTTGATTCAGAAGCCGTGATAAATCTTGAAGATCTGGCCACCGGAACCATTCAGGAGCTGACCAAAAATCCGGTTTATTCCTTTACTGCAGGTCCGGACGACAATGCCAGCCGTTTTATGCTGCATTTCTTTGCCCCGGTCAGTATCGACGAGCCCGAAAGCAGCGATCTGATGATCTACAATTATGGTCAGGAGATTCGTGTGATCATAGCCGATGCCTCCACCCTCACCTTTACCCTTGTTAACCTTCAGGGCCAGGTAGTTTACACCCGGCAACTCAGCGGCAGCAGCAGCTACGCGCTCAGTCTGAACTTACCGGCAGGTATTTATGTTGCCAGGGTAATGAATACCAGGATCAGCAAAGCACAAAAACTGATTATAAAGTAAAGCTCAAAGTTTAAAGCTCAAAGTAAAAAAGGCTTGAGTTAATGAATAAAACCGTGGTTTCCGGAAGGGGGCTGCGGTTTTTCGTTTGATAAATGGAAGATAAAAGTAAAAAGTCTAAAGTCTAAAGTAAAAAGTTAAAAGTTTACCCGACGTAACGCAGTGAAGGCGGGCTCAAAGTAAAAAGGCTTGAGTTAATGAATAAAACCGTGGTTTCCGGAAGGGGGCTGCGGTTTTTTAGTGAACAGTGATAGTGAAAAAAGAATAGTTGAGAGGTTAGAGATGAGAGATGAGAAAAAGAACAATTTAACAGGTTTTCTTTTGACCTGTCAGGCTTTTTAAGTTAATCCATAGCCCTGAATGGGCGGCATATTAGCAACCGTGGGCGTAGCGCAGCGGAACCCACGAT
>JAAXUD010000617.1 GCA_013336205.1 Lentimicrobium sp.
GCCAATGAGATATACTTAAACCGCATGAACTCATAGTGGTGCGAAACATTCTGAAGCGTTTCGTGCCGGATGCTGAAATCATCGTTTTCGGCTCACGAATTCACGGCACGGCAAAACCCTGGTCAGACCTCGACTTCGCCATCAAGGCCGATTCAGCGCTTGACTGGAAACGGCTCGCCGAAATCAAGGAAACATTTCAGGAATCCGAATTGCCGTTCAGAGTAGATGTTCTGGATTGGAATGATATTACAGAATCATTTCGCAAAGCGATTGAGGCAAACGGTTTTTAAGATATTGCCGTGAATATTGACAGCTTGTTTTGCTTCCTGTATCTAACGCCTTGCTCACCGGTAAATTGGGAGCGCAGCGAGTAATTTATCCGCGTGAAGCAACTCGTTATACTGGCCTGACGGTTTGAATAAGATCAAGCAACCTTTGTGGCAACTGATCATCTGTCAGATATTCGGCAAGCGCATTACCCAGTATAGGTTTACTCATCTTTTTTCCGCCTTGATTTAGGCTTCTAATTTTCTTTGAAAATTTGCCCCCATCTGCTTGGCAGTTTGCCCGAATACTGGAAATAGCTTCTACCGTCCAACTCGGTGGAACTTCTTTTTCAGACCCCACTAAGTACTGGCACCAACCCGAGTGAAGCGCATCATCGCTAAAAGCATCTTCGAACTCCTTTTCACCGACCACATACTTTCTATGGTTTGGAACATTCAGACTATTAATCAATTCTAAAAGCTCTGGAGATGCATCATTGTCGTAAAGCAAATGAATATTATCTGGATTATGTATTTCAAGCATTGCTCTCGCAAATCCAGGTATATTAGTAATGCCTTTACAATTCATTACCTTTACAAGAGATGAGGACAGTGTTTCATTGAATCTCTTAAGAAAGTAAGAGGGTAAAAATTGTTCTTCCGTCTCCCCTTCCACAATAACAATATGGCGCGAAAAGAATAAGTATGTATTCTCAACTCCAAGCGAGCGAAGCACTCTATCTGCCGCATCAACATTTTGACGTAGATATTTAACTCTGCTACGATTTTCACTATTCTCTAGCAATCTAAGTTGCTTTGGATTGATGGCGTTTATTATGAAGGGGGAATGAGTCGTCAGGATTACTTGACTTCCATTCCTAGAGAAGCCCTTTACAGTATCCAGGAACTCAATTTGAGCTTTTACATGAAGATGAGTATCTGGCTCATCAAACAAATATATTGTTGAGGTGTCATGTTCTAAGAGAGATTGTTCTTTCTTATACTCCAAAAGTGCCATTGTAATTCTTCTCTTTGTGCCATCACCTTTCTTGTCTATGGATACCTCTTTACCGTTCTCCATAAACTTTACTTTTGCATCAATATTTAAATCCCTTTTTTGGTAAACAGGCTCAATTTTAACTTCTGTCAAATCTTTCAAGAACATCTGCATCCTTCTGAGAATCCCTGTCTCGGTTATGCTTTGTTCGATATGCTGAGAATAACTATTTATCTTTTCCCTAACAAACTCTTCTATTGTTTTATCTTCACTTATTCTTTCATTCCATATTTCACTTTGCTTCCCTTTAAGGAAAACTTCTTTAAAGAATCCCGACACATTCTCAAAATGTTTGCCGTCAAGTTGAATATTGTTAAATGAAGGAAACGAAGCGCCCTCAATCTCTACCTTTTCTCCATCAAGTCTCTCTAAAATGGACGTCCTTAAATTTTCAATATTCGAATTTGACCTGACAGTAATACCAAGTGTTTTTGCAATATTTTTGATTTGCCCTTGGTCCTCATCCAGAGAAATATTTAGCTCGTCAGATTGAAGCCAGCCTGTAACCCTAGTAACATAATCCGGCGTCGGTACGGCTATAAGGTTTTGTTGTTCGATCAAATCGTCATTTCTCTGGTAGGACTTTCGAAATACAAAATCATCAGTCTCAACGCTGATTTCTATAGAGTTTATGTCATGGTTGAAGTCATCTAACTCGATCGTTCTTCCTTGAGTTATTACTTTCAAGCACTCGATAAGTGAAGATTTACCCGCATCATTCTCCCCCACAATAACGGTTAATTCCTCATCAAAATCGACACAAAATTCTAATAAGCATCTAAAGCCATTAACTGATAATTTCCTTATTTTCACGTTAGATGCTCCTCGCAATATGGGACATCCACGATTTTATTTTTCCTAGGTGGGTGGTGAAACCCATCAAAACCGTGGTTTGTCCCCTGATATTTAGTTGATTGTGGGGCAGGACTTAAAGTTCAGCATAAATATGCGTCATGGCTTTATCGCCTTTTTTGTAACCCGGCCGTGCGCTATCGAAATAGGCTCCGGTCACTGATAAATTGTTAATTTTTGACAATTTACATAGATCCCATTCGTGCCCAACAGTGAAGTGACCTCCTTCAGTCTGGTAACATCTGAGCAAGTCATTACCAGTGCTTGCCCTCCCTACAGTATGAGGCTCGACAACTCGATCAATGTTGTCATATGAAAATGAAAGAACTTGTTTGTTTTTGATTGCAGAAATAATCGTGTTTAACATTTCGGCTCCTTATTTGTTTTTTGGGCTCTTCGCAGAATATCGTGGAAAGAAGGGTGTGTATGAAGTAACATAGAGTAATTTTGAGCTTTACCCAACCGCACCTTGATACTCCCATGCAGAGCCTGACGAGCCATTACCACCAA
>JAAXUD010000618.1 GCA_013336205.1 Lentimicrobium sp.
GGCTACTTCTGTAACAGCCGGAGATGTGGCCTCCCTGATTGTAAAACCAAAACAGGGAAAGAAAGTCAGCCGCGCAGAGTTCGATAAAATCGTGGAGGAGAAAACAGGCGAAGTGCAGGGTGGAGGAGGCGCAACCTTTGTTATAAAAATTTCGCAATAGTAGATCAGGAGCTTAAGTAAAAAACACAAAAGGTTTTTCCCTTTAGGTCTTTTTGGTTGATGCCGGATCTATCCGGGATTGAGTGGTATTGTAAAAAACTGGTAATAATTCCTGAATGTATTTATATAACAGGAGATTACGTTTAGTCCAACGTTGAATATTTTTAAGTAAATAATCCCATGAGGAAAGTTATCATATTGATATTGTTATATTTTCCGGTTTTGTTAATGGCGCAAACCAACCTGTCAGGACTGGTATTGGATGAGGTTGGAAGGCCAATGCCTTATGCTACAGTTGCTTTGCTGAAACCAGTTGATTCGACCCTCGTTTTTTTCGGAATTACCAATGATAAAGGAGCTTTTGATATAAAAAAGATTAGCCGGGGCGCTTATATTATGCAGGTTGCGTTTATTGGCTTTAAAACGTTCTATAACAATTTGAAAATGCCGGAACAGGCCGGCGATTATGGAATTATTGTACTTCCGGTAAAGCCGCTCGATTTATCGTCAGCCGAAGTAGTTGCCGGATACATACCAGTTTTGGTCAGGAAAGATACGATTGAGTACAATGCCGGAGCCTTTAAAATAAAGCCCGATGCCGTGGCTGAAGACCTTCTGAAAAAGCTTCCGGGCATAGAAGTTGACAGAGCTGGTAATATCAGGGCAATGGGGGAGGATGTGAAGAATGTGATGGTAGATGGTAAGGAGTTTTTTAGTTCTGACCCTAAGGTTGCTACCAAAAACCTTCCGGCAGATGCCATCAGTAAGGTGCAGGTGTATGATAAAAAATCTGAATCAGCTGAGTTGGCAGGCATTGAAGACAACTCAAGGGAGAAAACGATTAATTTACTGCTCAGGGATGGAAAGAAACAAGCCTGGCTGGGTGATGTGCAGGCAGGTGCCGGAACCGAAAATCACTATATGGCTTCAGCTAAAGTGTATCGTTTTACAGGACATAACCAATTTGCTGCCTTGGGAATGCTGAATAATGTGAACAAGTTTGGCTTCAGCTTTCAGGATTATATCGATTTCAACGGAGGTTTGCCTGCCATGGTGAGCGGTGGGTCCATGAAACTTTCAATCACCAGTGATAGCGAAATTCCGGTTAATTTTGGACAGAGTATCAATGGACTCGTGAGTTCTGGTGCCGGAGGCGTTAACTATTCATTTGAGCCAAAAAAGAATAACAGACTCTATGCCAGCTATCTGGGCAGTGGAAGTGACCGGAATCTGAAACAGTCTATTTTTACACGGAATTATACATCTTCCGTTGATTTTATTGAAGAAAGTGAAAGTGTGGAAGAAAGCCGGAATTTCACGCATCGCCTGAACCTTGGATGGAAAGATAAATCAGACAGCACTCATACATTCCTGTTTAATGGAAATATCGGGCTTGTCAGCGCAGGAGAAGATGTTGCACTCCTTGCAAAGGCGTTTTCATCCGGAAATCTGGTCAATAAACTGGAATCACTGGCCAGCCTCAATCGGAATAACCTTACAGGAAGTGGATCATTTTCTTATCTGCAGCGAGGAAAAAACGCCTTTAAATTGTACAATCTTTCAGCCAATGCAGGATTTTCTTCTGGGCTCAGTAAAAGCGACAGACTGAATATCAGCAGCTTTCCCGGCTCGGAAATTTCATTAACGGAACTACAGTATCGGGATAACGAAGACAGCAACCAACGGTATGGGTTGTCAGGAAGTGCTTTGATCATGTTAGGAAATGGGCTGTACCTTGAGCCTGAACTCAATGCAAACACAAATATTGGGATTCTGAACCGTCATCAGGGAATTCCGGGTGATGGCGAGACAGCCATCGATAGTCTGAGCCCTTTTTTCGAAAAGATGTCTTTTCGCTTAACTCCCGGATTGAACCTGAAAAAGAATTATAAAAAGTCTAAAATCGTTTTTGGTCTTTCTTATGTAATGGCTGAGAACGTTAATATACTGAATGATACATCCTCTTATACCAGCTGCTATTCAAGGCTTTTGCCTTCGCTGAGTTGGGAGTTTGATTATAAAACCGGGCATAGGATCAGCCTTGATTATAATTCAACTGTAGAAGAACCTCAAATAGCATTTTTACAACCAGTAGTTGAGAATTCCAATCCTCAATCACTTTTCTATGGGAATCGTCAACTGAAGCCTGAAACCAGTCACTTTTTATCCTCCAGCTGGCTTTTATTTGATCAGTTTTCACAAACATCGGTATTTGCCAGGATGGGCGGAACCTATACAATGGACAAGGTGGGTTACTCGATGACAATTAATGATAGCCTGATGCAGATAATTAACCTGATGAATACAAAAGATGATTACAGTTTTGATGCTAATATTGAATTCAGTACACCCCTGAGATTTGCAGGGCTCAATTTCCATCTCACCCTGGATGGCCGTTTGAATAAAGGCCAGACATTTATCAATGATGTTGAGAATATAAATACCAACTATTCGCGCAGTATAAGAATCAGCTTCGACAACCGGAAAAGAGATACATGGAAATTTCACCGCCAAAGTCAAGTTC
>JAAXUD010000619.1 GCA_013336205.1 Lentimicrobium sp.
TTACCACCAAACCCACCGGACAGGGAACGGGTTTGGGATTGAGTCTGAGCTATGATATTGTCACCAACGGGCATGGCGGAGAACTAACTGTTGAAACAAGCGAAGGCGGGGGAACGGAGTTTAAAATCAGTATTCCAATGAACAATACTACAAAACCAGCATAATGCGAAATCTTTTGCTATTAATGATTTTTGCTGCCGTCACGGCATTTTATATGCCGGTTGCGGCCCAGTTAAGCTTAACCAATCTTACTGTATACCCCGATCTGGAAGGAACCAATATCAATGATGTGATCACCGACAGAACAGGCGTTGTATGGATAGCTACGCAGAATGGACTGGTGCGTTATGATGGATATGAATACAAACGTTTTTACCCCGATCCCAACGATTCAACTACCCTTGGCAGTATCCTGACCTATCGCCTGTTTGAAGACAGAAAAGGCAATATCTGGATCAGTTGTATGGATTTAATCAGTGTTTATAATCCAGAAACCCGGTCTTTCAAAAATTATACTATTTCGAAAATTTCTGATTTCCCGAGCTATTCACAGGCGGCTGTTGCAGCCATAACATCCGACTCAAACGGCAGGGTCTATTTTGGTTTGTTATCCTTTGTTGGGTTGTTCTCAAACCACGCGTTGTTGTACAAAGATGAAAACGATGATCAGATAAAACGTTTTGAAGATCGTGATAGCACACAAATACAGAATGTTTCAAATGCGACCTCCGATGCTCAGGGGAATATATGGATTGTAGCTCAGAATGGATTTTTCAGGATTGATGCCCGCAGAAATATACACAAGGAAAAGTGGCCATGGGGGGCGTTCCCGGTTGAAGACAGGTATAACTCTATAATTAAAGGTGACGACAGAGGCATGGTATGGTTGAGTTCACCAGGTACCCTGTTAAGTGCCTGGAATCCATCAACCGGAGCGCTTCAGACCTGGCAGGGGAAGGATGTCTTTACCGGTAACCTGGAACGGATAATACCCATTGATCTTGAGATTGATCCGAAAGGAAATATCTGGATAGGGACCTCGCAGGGACTGATTTATTTTAACAGGCAGACAGAAAAATTTGAAACGCTTAGCAATGGACTGAATCAGGGACCCGGAAGGGAACCAATATTCTGTCTCCATTATGATTCCTTCGAAAATGTATGGATGGGGACCGGTTCACTGGGATTGCTCAGGTATACCAATAAACCCGTACTGAAATCCTATGTTTTTAACTCAAATGACAAAAAATCAATCACTGCCGGCTGGGTAACTAAATTTTTTGAAACCGTCGGTGGTGCGATATGGATGTCTTCTACGGGATTGTATGATCGGCAGGGATTGAATGAACTGAATCCTGAAAAGCAATCCCTTACATCATTCCCTTACGTATCCATTCTCCCGGGGATGGAATTTTATGAAGTTTCAGGAGAGCTATTCCCGGGAGAGTTTCTTATCCGGACAAACAAGGGAAGCTTTCTTTTCAGCACCAGGACCAAAACAGTCAGAAGTACCCGGCTTGACCCGGTTCTGGACCGCCGTCACCTGTTCAACGTGAACAGAGATCTTGACGGGAATTTTTGGTATTGCACGGATAGCGGAGCCTATTTCCAGGCCAGGGGCAAAGAAGCCCTTCGTCATTACGACTTGCCATTGATGTCGGGTACCGGAATCACCAGAATTGAGGTTACCGGCATTTCTGATAGCAAAAAACACGGACTTTGGTTTCTGACCAATGGAGGTTTGTTCCTACTCAACAAAAGAAACGGCAAGATTGAGCGACATGGAATTGATAAACAAAAAGGAGATGTTCTCCTGTCTCAGGATATCAATTCGTTTTACGAAGACCGTGATGGCATCGTATGGATTGGCACATGGGGCGGTGGTTTAAGCAGGTATCATGTTGAAACACGCAAAATCAAAACCTATACCACCAGCGATGGTCTGCCATCCATGAGCATACAGGGCATTCTGCCCGATGAAAAAAACAAGGCCTTATGGCTCAGCACCTTTGAAGGAATCAGCCGCTTCAATGTTGAGGATGAACAATTTAACAACTATTCACCGGAAGATGGAATACAGGGTCGTTTATTTGCCGATGGCGCCTGCCTGAAAACATCCGGTGGTTTTTTGATATTTGGCGGAAACAACGGTATAACCGTCATCAATCCCGCTGAAATTGCACAGAACTCTGTACCGCCGAAGGTGTTTATCACGGATTTCAGAATTGGCAACACTTCCATGAAGACCAGCTCAGGCACTCCTGTTTCAGAAGGAACTGAAACAAAGAATGACATTGTTCTCGGTTTTAGTCAGAATAATGTCTCCATCGAATATACCGGTATCCATTATGGAAATCCTGCCCGGAATAAATTTGCCTACAAACTCGAAAATTACGACGATGACTGGCGCATGGTGGGCAATGTCCGTACTGCCTATTATTACAATCTTCCACCGGGCAATTATGTATTCCGGGTGAAGGCAGCCAACAGCTATGGAGTCTGGAATGAAGAAGGGGCCACGCTGAGTTTCCGCATTACGCCTCCCTGGTGGAGAACCTGGTGGGCTTATGCCATTTACGGTTTACTGGTCATCACCATTGTATTTCTGATCGATCGTTTTCAGCGCAGCAGGCTCCTGGGCAGAGAAAAGGCGCTGGCCAAAGAAAAGGAACTTGAACATGC
>JAAXUD010000133.1 GCA_013336205.1 Lentimicrobium sp.
CAAACGTTATCCCCGGGCGGAACAGGGAGAGTAAGGCGCATGTTTCCTCAAAGACTGGACTCTACTGTTGCCTACGACATCGCCAAGGCGATGATGGACGGGTTTAACCGCCATTACCGGCTTTTTCGTACCGAGTCGGCGCGAGCCAAACACCGGTTTGAAACAGCGGACTGGCACGGCCAGCAGCGCGCGCAACGTGAGCGGATTGAGTTTTATGACCTGCGTGTGAAAGAGTGCTCCAACCGGCTGGAGCGCGAGTACAGTGCAGGTGAGCAGCCCATGGATATCTGGCAACAGGTGAAGCTGCATTACATCGGCCTGCTGGTGAACCATCACCAGCCGGAGCTGGCTGAGACGTTCTTCAACTCTGTCACCACCAAGATTCTGCACCGCACCCATTTCCACAACGACTTTATCTTTGTGCGTCCTGCGGTGAGTACCGAATACATAGAAAACGGCGAGTCCGAGGCGCGCCCGACCTATCGTGCCTACTACCCAACGTCATCCAGTATGCGCGATGTGCTCATGCAGATGATGAAAGACTTTGACCTTCGTCGTGAATTTGAAGACCTCACGCGTGACGCTGGCCTGGTGGCCGATGCGATGAGCACCGCGCTCGGAGATGCCAAGCTGCGCGCCAACTTCCAGTTTCAGGTGCTGACCAGTTTGTTTTTCCGGAACAAGGGCGCCTACATCGTTGGCAAGTTGATCAATGGATTCAATGAGTTCCCGTTTGCCCTGCCCATCCTGCATGTGGGTGGTGGTGACAAGTTGGCGATTGATGCAGCCCTGTTCGGCGAAGATGACTTGCTGATGCTGTTCAGCTTTGCGCGGGCCTACTTCATGGTGGACATGGAGATTCCGTCGGCCTACGTGCAGTTTCTGCGCAGCATGATGCCGCGCAAGCCACGCAATGAAATCTACAACGCTCTGGGTCTGGCTAAGCAGGGCAAGACCTTGTTCTATCGGGATTTCCTGCATCACCTGCGCCATTCGAGCGACAAGTTGGCTTGCCGCTTAAAATTGCCGGACCAAGGTAATGATAAACCCAAAAATAAAAACCGTTCCCACTGTGTGGAACGGTAAATTTAACGCTTTCAAGCCAACTATCTCTTCAAACTTAATGGCTTGCCCATATAAAAATCGAGTACAGTGGTCTTAAAGATAAAATCGAATTTTGTCTGCAACTGCTCCGACTCTGAGTTTGACAAATCTTTTTTCGCGTTATTATAGTCAACCGAATTCATGATACCCACTTCAAATTTCTGTTCAGCATAGCGGAATGACTCGCGGGTAGCATTTACTTTTCTTTCTGCAGCATAGTATTGTTTGAGTGCTGCACGGGCATCGGCCCATGCTTGCTGAATGGTTTTGCGCAACTGCATCTTCTGCAATTCATAGTCAAGCTTTGAATTATCGAGCGAAATTTTCGACTTGCTCACCATCGTCCGGCTTTGCCAGCCATTCAGAATCGGAACTGTCAGGTAAAGACCAACTGTCTGGTTATTGTTGTCATTGATCTGATCATCCCATGACTTGGTTTTGTAGGTATATTCCAGCGAATTGGCGTAAACATCGTAATAGGTTGAACCCTCCGGATTTATGGCATAACCGATAAGATAAGGTTCTCCGGGAAATGCCTGATCCTGAATCTGGCTGGCCCCGGAATATCCGGTTCCCCAACTTCCGCTTAAGGTAAGAGAGGGATAATAAGCCCCTTTTGCCCTGGCAAGTTGCTTTTCACTGCTTTTTAAACGGTATTCAGCCGCCTTAATTTCAGGCATATGTTCCTGCGCATAGGTAAAAATCTGGTCAGGGTTGGCCACGATCGAAGGGTCACCTTCAATGGTAAGGGCCGGCACTTCAATGTCAAACCCGTCAGATGAGGGCAAATCGAGCAGTTGGCTTAAAGTAAGCAGGGATATGTCGAGGTTGTTCTCGGCTTCAATCAGGCTCGACTCTTCCACTGCATACTGCGCTTCAATGGTGTAGGCATCACCCGGTGCCATGGTGCCTGCTGCAACAAGTTTCTTCATACGGTCAACCTGCTGGTTGGTGATGTCAAGCTGGTTGGTCCTGATTCTTACCAGTTCTTTATAAAATAGAGCCTGCAGGTAAAAAGTCGCAATATTGATTGACATATCGTTCATCAGCTTATCGGCATCCTGCTGGCTGGCCATAAGATCTAACTGACTTTGTTTGATGCCATTTAGCTTTTGCAAGCCGTTAAACAAGGTTAACCCACCCTGGATATAGAAGTTGTTTGACTGGGTTCGGCTTGTCGCGAACTGATTGGTATAGCGGTCAACCGTTTGCCCGTAGTTATAAGCGTGGGAAGCATTCCCGGTAATTCCCGGCAATAGGTCCAGTTTTGACTGCAGGAGGTCGGCCTCGGCACTTTCGACCATCAGCATCTGTTGTTTAACCTGAAGGTTGTTTGTGAGGGCATGGTTGACACATTGTTCAAGTGTCCATACTTGTTGTGCGCTGGCACTAATGCTGAATAATGCTAAGAATAATGCAATCAGGGCAAATTGTTTTTTCATTTGAGTTCGTTTTTTCCTTTGTTGTGGTATTTCAAGGCTTTAACCATTTATAAAATGAACCACTTGTATAAAGACCATGCCAGAATCTGTATTTCGCTGAATTACTGAACGTTATATTTCTTCTTTCAGCCGTTATTGTACGGTATCGCTCAGTCAGGGTTCGCATGCGAACACCTGCATTTTAATCCTGAATCGCGTCAGACTGACATGCTTCAACTATTGTTCAAATTTATGGTTTTGGTTCCTATAATTGGGTTAATTTTACGAAAATTTAACCAAAGCCTGAATAATTGGCTTCTGAATCTCTTAACTGCATCACTATGATCAGAAAAATCAAGGTTAAATCGGTTGTTTTGACGCTATGTATTGCAGCCGGGTTACAACTTAACGCACAAAAAACAACTGTTCAGGCGCTCAGCGACACTGTTGATGTGGTGAATTATGAGTTGCACCTCACGGTAACCAATCTTTCCCAACAAACCATTTCAGGCAGGGCAGGTGTTAAGTTTACTACTCCGGTAAACAACTTAACCCAGCTTCCGCTTGAACTTAAACAACTTCAGGTGGATTCTGTTAAGTCGGCAGACGAAAATAACCTTGAATTTACCCATTCAGGAGAAAGAATCCTGATTAACCTCGATCAGCCGGTTCCTTCCGGAGATACTTCTCTGGTCTGGGTCTACTATCATGGGCAACCATTTCATGAAGCCTGGGGCGGTTTTCACTTTTCAGGAACCTATGCATTTAATCTTGGTGTCGGTTTTGAATCAATTCCACACAACCTTGGCAAAACCTGGTTTCCCTGTGTAGATGATTTTATAGACAGGGCATTCTACGAATACTATATCAGGATAGAAGATGCCAATATCGCGGTTTGCGGCGGATTGCTGCAGTCCATCACCTCCCTTGGCGATGGAACACAGGTTTTTCACTGGAAATCTGACCGCAGCCTGCCCACCTATCTGGCATCGGTTGCCGTCGGACCTTACGCGCTTGTCCGCGATTCGGTTAACGCTGAGCAGGGGCAGATCCCGGTAACTTATTATGTGAGGCCTTCTGATACTACCCGTGCCAGGGGAAGTTTTATTAATCTGCCGGCCATCACGGCCATCTATGAAGAAGCGTTCGGACCCTACCCTTTTCAGCGGATAGGCATTACCGGCACTTCACTGGGCGCCATGGAACACGCTGAAAATATCTTTTATCCGCACAGCAGTATCAATGGCAATCTGTCAAACGAATGGCTTTACGCCCATGAACTCTCACATATGTGGTTTGGCAATAAGGTAACCTGCGCTTCAGATGCCGATATGTGGCTGAACGAAGGCTGGGCGCGCTGGTGCGAAACTTATTACCGCGAAAAATTATACGGAACAGCCGCTGCGCTCGCCAATATGCGACCGCTTCAGCGCGATGTACTTCAGTATATCCACACGAAAGAAGGCGGCTACCGGCCTTTATCGCCCATGCCTTCTGAATACACCTATGGCGACAATGTTTACGACAAAGGCGGGATTACCACACATGCTTTGAGAGGTTACCTGGGCGATTCACTTTTTTTTGGCGGGGTTAAGGCCTATCTGAACACCTATGGCTACAGCCCGGCAACCTCTTATGAGCTGCGCGATGTATTGAGCCAGCATTCAGGTATTGACCTGACCGGATTCTTCAACTTTCATGTGTTTGGCCCCGGTTTCAACCAGTTTTCCGTTGATTCATTTAACATTGTACCGGCCGGCAATGAGTTTGATATTGAAGTCTTTGTAAAACAACGACTTAAAGGAACCACAGTATATGCAGAGAATTGCCGGATGGAGCTCACTTTTATGAACAACAACTGGCAGATGGAAACCCGGAGAATCAGCTTTCCCGGACCAAATGGTGCTGCGACTTTCAGACTGCCTTTTGCCCCGGACTTTGTGATGACCGACCTTTATGAGAAAGCCGGAGGTGCCACTACTGACAGTTACAAAACCATTAAATCAACCGGACTCAGCGATTTTTCAGATACTTTCTTTAAGATGGATGTTACCCAGGTTACCGATTCTGCCTTTGTCAGGATAACACACAACTGGGTCCCCCCTGACAGCCTGAAAACACAGCAACCCGGCCTCACACTGAGCGATTACCGCTACTGGTCTGTAGAAGGTATATTACCGGAAGGATTCCAGGCAACTGGTATATTTATGTACAACAGAAATGCCTACCTCGACAACACCCTGATAACCAGTTCAACCGACAGCCTGGTTATGCTTTACAGGCCTGATGCCGCTTCAGACTGGCTCCCGGTATCCTTTACCAGAATTGGGCCCTGGCAAATCGGGAATATCTATGTTCCCGGGCTGCAAACCGGCGATTATACACTTGCGGTCTGGGATGAACTATATGTGGGAAATAGTCATCGGACTCTTCCGGGGAAATTACTTAAAATTTTTCCCAATCCCGCCAGGGACAATGTTACAATAGAATTGGATTTTCCAGAAAATGGCTTAATAACCGTGCATGACACAGCCGGAAAGCTGGTTTTTTCAAAAAATACCGTAGCAGGAAACCGGCAGGTGCAATGGAATTGTTCAGCAGTCAAAGCCGGTACTTATTTTATTTCATTCAGGTCATTGAATGGTGTTACACAAAGTCAAAAGATTGTAATCAAACCCTGACCAATGAACCAAACTGACTATGCCTCTGCGTTACAGGCGCATTTTGCCTTAAATTCAAATGCAGAATATGCGGGCAGGATGAGCAAATATATGCTCAACAAGTTTGAGTTCTTCGGGATTCCATCTCCGCAAAGGAAACAGCTCACAACTCAGTTTATTCAGCTAAACGGACTACCGGCGGCTGAACAACTTGATGAAACGGTGCGTCTTGTCTGGCAGTTGCCGCAACGCGAATTGCATTATGCCATTATGGAAATTGCAGCGCGCAAAGCAAACCTGGATGATGAGGAAAGAATCAATCTTTACAGGTATATGATTACAAACAAGTCGTGGTGGGATACAGTTGATTATATTGCTTCAAATCTGGCAGGAGCCTGGTTGGCTAAACACAAGCAGATGACCGGAAAAGTTACCGGTGAATTTATGCAATCAGGTGACATGTGGCTGCAACGCACTGCGCTTCTTTTCCAGTTGAAATACAAAGGGAATACCGATCATGAGCTTTTATTCAGGTATATCAGAGAAGTAAGCAGCTCAAAAGAGTTTTTCATCAGGAAAGCAATTGGCTGGGCGTTGCGAGAACTCTCGAAAACAAATCCTAAGCTTGTACTTAATTTCACCAACAGCATAGAATTATCAAACCTGAGCCGGCGGGAAGCCTTAAAAATCATTCTTAAAAAAAGCGCTGATGAATGAAATAGCAGCAACAACCTGGTGGATGCAAATGACTACTCCACCCGACAAAGGTGGCAAGGCAGACTTACCGCCGGGTTGTGTGGTCATGAAGGCAGTAAAACCGACCCGGGCTTACTATCTTTACCTCTACACCTCGGTCGGCAGACCTTATCAGTGGTATAACCGGCTGATGATGCCGGCCACGGAGCTTCAGCTACTGCTTAACAACGACAATAACGACATTCACGTGTTGTATTTCAATGGCGTTCCGGCTGGATTTGTTGAATTTGACATAGCCAACAATGAAGAAACAGAAATAGTCTATTTCGGTTTAAGTTGTGAATTTACCGGCCGGAAACTGGGGCTGCCATTTCTGAAATGGTGCATTCAAACTGCCTGGCAAAAGCCCATCAGCCGGCTTTGGCTGCACACCTGCAACCTTGATCATCCGGCTGCACTCAGCCTTTATCAGAAAGCCGGCTTTGAAATCTACGACCAGGATACGATCATGCAGCAAACCCCTGATCCGGAAGACGACCCTTACCTCTTGCTGCCCTGGTAAAATTATGCACTAACCCGAAAACCAAATAAATAGAATGGAACAAAAAATTGCCAACGTCATTTCATGGATTTTCCATCCTTTGCTAATGCCGACTTATGCTATACTTTTGATATTCAGTTATGATTCCTTTTTTGTTCTCATACTCCCTCAAAAGCTTAAACTGATACTTGCCGGACTGATTGTAGCCAATACCGTATTTCTGCCCCTGATATTTATCTGGATGATGCACAAGAGGGGTATTATCAGCTCCTATAAAATGAATGAACGGAATGAAAGAAGCCTCCCCTTTGCGACAACAGCCTTGTTTTACTTAGTAACCTGGTACATGATGAGTACCCTTGGCCTGCCCGGTATTTATTATCTTTTTGTTTTAGGAGGTGCCTCGTTGATAATAGCATCGCTGATTATTAACCTGTTCTGGAAAATCAGCATTCACATGGTCGGTATCGGCGGATTGACCGGCGGATTTATCGGCCTTAATTACCAGCTGTTCTCCGATTCTATGATGCTGATAATCATGTTGATTTTTCTGTCAGGCCTCGTTGGGTTTTCGCGGCTAAAACTAAACACCCACAACCAGGCCCAGGTTTATGTGGGATTTTTTGTGGGTGCAGTTGTTATGCTTGGGTTAACTAATTTCCTTTAGCTCAGAATGGCCGGAGTGACAACCCAAGTGAAATAGGATAAATCTGCGGACCTTTATCAGTGAAAACTTTAGTAACAGAATAGAAACCAATTACGCTTACCCATTTGTA
>JAAXUD010000620.1 GCA_013336205.1 Lentimicrobium sp.
AATTAATTTCCGGATCGGATCTGGTATTGCCGCAACAGCAGCAATCACTATCATTGACATTTCGGGAAAGCAGGTATTTATGAAAGAGAATTACAGGCTTAGTCAGGGTTTTAATACCTTTAACTGGAATGGAAGGGAAAGTTCCGGCAAAGTAATAAAGCCGGGTATTTATTTCCTGAATGTTAAATCTGCAGGAACCAAAGCAACTGTTAAGTTCGTGGTGCTTTAAGGCTGTTTCTTTAATCCTGGCCGTCCGGTGATTTTATTTCAGACCAGGTGATTGTTTAAGTTTTATTCAGGATTCCTTGAATTGGTCATTACTTCAATGCAGGCCAATTCAAGGAATTTGAATTAAAAGAGCTTATAAATCTGTGTTATTCTGATTAAGATCAGGATTAATTTTTATGGCAGGTTGCTTACCTGACATCCAAAGGTCGCGGTTTGATTTAAGGATATTGTCGATAAACAAAGTCAGGTTTTTGATTTCAGCCAGAATATTAAGGTAAAGGATGCTGTTTCTTGTTCCGGTTTCGCTGGTCTTTATGCGTCTGATCTGCTTTTTCCTGTTTTCTTCAAGAAGCCGGAGAATATTTTGTTGCCGTTCTCTTATTTGATCAATTTCATCGTAGCTGTTTTTCTTCAGAATCTCAATTGCTTCATTAAACAGCAGAGAAATTTCGCCATTCAAACGGGATATTTCTTCAATTTGAGTTGGAATAAGTGGCTTGTGATTATTCTCAACATGTTCGAAACTGGGGTTAACGATGTATGTAATGCTGTGATTTACCTCACGCAGATAATCAACAGCCTGAACATAATAATGTCCGGATTCAATGGAATCTTCTTTAAGATTTAAGAGGGTGGCATTGATATGAACTTTCAGGCGCTTTGTGGAAACATTCAGTGCATCTGCATTGTTTTTGGCATTGCGGAGCATTTTTCGGTCTTCATCCACTAACCCCATAATGGTTTCATTAAAGATAGCCAGGCATTCTTTCATCACCTGCTGGATCGTAACAGAACAACGGGTGAGTATATTTTCTGTACTTAATCCTTCTGTTATTTCATCAAGTGCTTTGTTTGCTTTAGTTTCTTCTGAGCGGCGTAAATGGATAATGTGGGTTCGGTAAACAAGAAATGCGACAAGTGACAAAAGTCCGAAGGTGGCGATAATCCCACCATAATACAGAATCACTACTGCAATCAATGAAACAGTAAAAGCAGCGAGCGCAGTGAAAAACCATCCACCGATAACTGACAAGACACCTGTTATCCGGTATACAGCACTTTCCCGACCCCAGGCCCTGTCGCTGAGAGAACTCCCCATGGCAACCATAAAAGTTACATAAGTTGTTGATAACGGGAGTTTTAAGGAGGTGCCCAAGGCAATCAGAACACTGGCAACGACGAGATTTACACTGGCCCTCAACATATCAAAAGCGGCCCCGTCGGGCATTTCTTTTACAGTAATTTCATCCGGGGCATCAAACCTTTTATCAATCCATTCACTTACTTTAAGTGGCATAAACCTGTTGATGGTAGCCGCCAGGTTGCGGGTTCCACGAACAATGTTCCTTGACATAATAGATGAATTAAACCGCTCAGACCCCTCAGACTGACGACTTAAATCAACGGAAGTTTCAATTACCGTCCGGGCTTTTTTCGAAGTCCAGAGGGTAATTGCCATGATTGCGCCGGCAATCAGGAGCATCCAGGTGTCCAGCTTAACATCATCGTTCAGGGCTGACATCATAAAAAGATCAGGATCAGCGCCCGGATTTGCAATGAATACCTGGAAAGCCTTCAGGCCGGCTAAAGGAACTCCGATAAAGTTGACAAGGTCATTTCCTGCGAAAGCCAGGGCAAGCGCAAAAGTACCTACAAGAACGGTGAATTTTAATACCCTGAAACGGAACAACAAGATAAGGATCTGCAGAAGAAGAGATATACCAACGAAGCTTACCAACAGGATGGTACTGGTATGTGCATCAATGAAATCGAGTGTTCCTTCTGTAATGAAAGAAGCACCCTTAGCTCCTTTGATAACGATAAAATAAAGTATACCGGTTACTGAAAAGCCGCCCCAGATCGCAGCATAGTATTTAAGATTGAATCGAAGGTTAAATGTAAACAGTATCCTGGTAATATACTGCACCAGGGCTCCAAGGCTGAAAGCCAGTGCAACGGAAACCAGGATGGCTGTAATAATTGCCAGGGCTTTCGCGGCATTGATATACTGTCCGATATCCTGCATGGTTTGTTCGGATCCTGTAATTTTAATAATTGCAATTCCAACAGAGGCGCCCAGAAGTTCAAAAACAATTGAAACCGTTGTTGAAGTTGGAAGGCCGAAAGTGTTGAACAGGTCGAGCAGGATTACATCAGTAATCATTACGGCCAGAAAAATGATGATAACCTCATTGAAGCTAAACTGAGCAGGGAAAAACAAACCTTTTCTGGCTATTTCCATCAGGCCACTTGAAAAAGTAGCACCAATCAATACGCCCAGGCTGGCAACAATCATCACTGTGCGGAAAGAAGCTGCGCGCGCTCCGACTGCTGAATTTAAGAAGTTAACGGCATCATTGGAAACCCCGACAACAAGGTCGGAAATTGCGAGGATAAAGAGGATAATTACGAAAAAGAGGTAAACACTATCCATTCTTCAGGTC
>JAAXUD010000621.1 GCA_013336205.1 Lentimicrobium sp.
AAAAACATTGTACCCAAGCGCCAGGGTATCGCGACTACTGCCATTCCATCTGAACAGGCCAATACCAATGATACTGGCATCGCCTGCTGCAGGCTGATTTCTTAACCAGCCGGTCAGCATTTGCGGTCGGGTATCGATGGGCACCCCGCCCTCAACCGAGCCGGTCTGATTAATAATATCCAGGGTAATTTCACCCAGTGATAGGATGCCCGGCAATGTAACCGGCCCGACAATGAAAATATTGTGCATTACTGTCTGAACCTTAATACAGGAGGTTCCGCTTTGTGGATTCGTCTGGTCGCGGGTAACCGTAATAAAATCGGTGCCCAGGATATTCTGATTCAGCGAGTTCCAGCCAATGGGCACATTATTGCTCCATTCTTCAAAATCTGGATTCGGAATAGGATTCTGAGCTACAATATCTTTAGTGAGAATAACTGAAAGAAAAGCGAAAATAAACAGGCTTATGTATGAGAGGTAAAAGTTCTTTTTCATCAGGTAATTATTGGTGGTTAGCAATTTTTAGCTTCTGCTAACAAAAATAAGCAAAATATGCGAAACCACTCAAAAGTACCGGCTGCATTTTATTTTGATGTGATGAGGTTTATCTGAAAAAAAATAGATGAGTTTTTTTTTGCAGGCATTAATTCTTGGGATAATAATAGTTTCGGTAAGGGATATCTGGCCTTGTATTAAGTAAAATGTTTATCGGTCAGGATTAAGCACAAAAGGACCGGCCTTTTAAAAATTGCGTTAAGAAAACAGGCAGCGTCAAAGAGAGAAGAAACGCAACCGAAAATGCATAGCGGAGTACAAAAGAATAGTGTTTAACGGATTAAGGCAGAGGAATACTGGTTCAACCTCGTTTCTTCCTACCAAAATCGCTCGCCTGTTTTTAGCAATTTTTAAGAAGCCGAGATTTTTTGCTACTTTTTGATCTTGCAAAAAGTAGAAGAAAAAAAAGAGCTCCAATGTCAATTATTAGGCTGGAATAGTCTCAATTTGGTGAAGATATTTTAAAACGTTGACATTAATGAATAATTGGCGGTTCAAATTTAATGGGTATAAGTAATAATTGTGCCAGCACATCAAATTAAGATTCTGCCAAAGTAACAGGCTTCACAAGCAAAGAAAGATGAAATCCGGCTTCCTGACCCATTGCTTACCTTCATTAACAGGCAGTTTAATTTATTGAAAATTTAAACAGACCTTACTCAGCCAGCATTACTTTAAAAGCCCCGGACCTGGTTCTGCCCTGAACACGCAAGGTATATAGTCCCCGTGGCAGATTGCTTCCATCTACTACTGTCTTTGAAAGCGCCTTTTCATTCAGGGTGGTTTCCCATACAATCTTTCCGTTCATTGCGATCAGACTGATGTAAAATGGAGCTTCACCGGAATATTCATCCGGAATCTCCAGCATAAACTCACCCCGGGCAGGGTTAGGATATACATTGATTGCTGAAAGTCCGGCCTGACCGTTAACTCCCAACGGAAATGCAATGACTGTGTGTGAAATAAGGGTGGTATCAGACTGCATGATGATTGTGTTCCACAAATGATTGACAAGAACCAGGGTATCAGAGAAAGGTTCGCCACACTTCAATCCTTCGTAAGCCGATCTGACAGTTTCAAGATACTCAATTTCAATATAATATGTATGGATCTGAAGCGAGTCAATATACATATAAACGGTATCAGGGGTGAAATTATAAGTCAGCTCAACCTCTATCCTATCAAATATGTGCGGTGTTACATTTAAAGTATCGTAGGTGGTGGTTACGTTGGTGATAACAATATTCTCAACCAGTGTATCAACCGCAATAATCGTTGAATCGGTGCTGTATTTATTAAAATAGTTGGAATACTCAAAGTGCGATTTCAATGTATCTATCTGATTCAGACCACATAACCAGAAATTCCGCGGGAATAGCGAATCCCCGGTAGTTTGCTCATAAACATAGTAAGTTGTAACATTCAGCTCATAGGTAGTTTCAAGCAGGCAATCGCCAATTCTGGCTGTATCGGTAGCCTGATAAGTATTGTCCCAACTGTTTATAGTGTCTGTCTGAATGCTGGTATAGTCAATCAGGGTATCCAGGGGCATTGTTCCTTCGGGGGCTGAAGTATTATACATCAGGTAATTGGTTGAATAGCCGCTGGTTGTCAGCACATCCTGTCGCGAATCACTGTTCATATCACCCACTGCCAATCCATAGGGACCGACATAATATAAGGACCCGAAAAGCTGATAACCGGAAAAATTGCCGGTTTCATCCTGCTCCCATACTGAGAAATGGCTCCAGGCATCGTGACCGATAATTATCTCATTTTTGCCGTCACAGTTCAGGTCAGCAATTTCGGCAGGCGTCGGAATATCGTAGGAGGAGAGGAAGGTAGCTTCACCCAGGGTCCCATCCTGGTTCTGATAAACCACTGCGATCCAGGCTGTATTGCCACCAATGGTCCCGACCAGGTCATTTCTGCCGTCGTTGTTAAGATCGCCGGTAGCAATACCGTGAAAGCGCTGATAGTAATCAATCTCATAACTATAACCGACAGGCGTGGAGGATAATCCGGTTTCGCTGTCCTGATAAAAGATATAAACTGCAGGTCCATGCATCTGACCTGGCATATAGATAATGTCATCAAGCCCGTCGCCGTTCATAT
>JAAXUD010000134.1 GCA_013336205.1 Lentimicrobium sp.
CGGATCTATTTGCAGGCTTTTTCCTTTTTTTATTTAAAAATAATTGAATAAAAGTTGGAGTTGTGAAAATAATATTTACTTTTGCAGCCGCATTTGAAAGGAAGTAATTGATTATAACTTTCTGAAAAGCACAATTTTTCTGAGATTTTCGAATCCGGGAAACCTGATAAAGTTAGACAACTATAGGTTTCAATCAATACCAGCCAACGGGCGCCGGAATATTTAACGGGGTGTTGATTTAGTCTAAGGCCAAAGGCCTTATTGTCTGTCCTTCTCTATTTCCCCTCCTTATTTCAGAATAATTCCTGGTTTGCATTTTTAACAGGCCTGTGTTTTTTTGCGTTTTCATATTGAAAAACGGCGAAAAAAGACAGATTTGTATTGAACAGAAAAGTTTGTAATTATTTTTTGTTCAGCTTATTGTAAAGTTAAAATTAAATTGTACTTTTGCAGTCCCCTAAAAAAAGGGTAAGCCTAGTATCAAAAACAAATTAAAAGTACTGATATGCCTACAATTTCGCAATTGGTTCGTAAAGGACGCAACAAGTTAACCGAGAAGAGCAAATCTCCTGCTCTGGATGGTTGCCCGCAGCGAAGGGGAGTATGTGTCAGGGTTTATACAACTACACCCAAGAAACCAAACTCCGCCATGCGCAAGGTAGCCAGAGTAAGGCTCACCAACGGTAAAGAGGTGAACGCTTACATTCCTGGTGAAGGCCATAACCTGCAGGAACACTCGATCGTAATGATTCGTGGTGGCAGGGTAAAAGACCTTCCGGGTGTAAGATACCACATTATCCGCGGTGCGCTCGACACATCAGGTGTTGACGGCCGTAACCAACGCAGGTCCAAATACGGAACCAAACGCCCCAAAGGCGGTAAGGCAGCTGTTCCTGCAAAAGGTAAAGGTAAAAAATAGTTCCCGTTACAGGTAAAAGCAAAAGCATTAAGCAATGAGGAAATCAAAACCAAAAAAGAGAATCATTCTTCCTGACCCGAAGTTTAATGATGTACTTGTTACCAAGTTCGTCAACAACCTCATGTACACAGGAAAGAAAAACCTTGCCTTCCAGATATTTTACGAAGCCATCGCTACTGTAACTGAAAAAATGGGCGAAGACGGACTCGAGATTTGGAAAAAAGGTCTTAACAATGTAACACCTAATGTGGAGGTTCGCAGCCGCCGTATCGGTGGAGCAACTTTTCAGATTCCTTCTGAAATCCGCCCGGGCCGCAAAAGCTCAATCGGTATGAAGAATCTGATTCTTTATTCACGCAGACGTCACGAAAAAACCATGAGTGCAAAACTCGCCGGTGAAATCATGGCCGCTTATAAAGAAGAAGGTGCTGCATTCAAGAAGAAAGAGGATACCCACCGTATGGCTGATGCCAACAAGGCTTTCTCACACTTCAGATTTTAGTATCAATTAATCATTAACTAAAAAAGGTAAAACAATAATATAATGTCCGTCAGACTGTTACATACACGCAACATCGGCATTATGGCTCATATTGACGCGGGTAAAACCACGACAACGGAGAGGATATTGTATTATACCGGCATTAGTTATAAAATAGGTGAGGTGCATGAAGGCACCGCTACCATGGACTGGATGATCCAGGAACAGGAACGCGGTATTACCATTACTTCAGCAGCCACTACAGTTTTTTGGGATTGCAGGGACGAAAAGTATAAGATTAATATTATCGATACTCCGGGTCACGTTGATTTCACTGTTGAAGTGGAACGTTCACTCCGGGTGCTGGATGGTGCTGTCGCGATTTTCTGCGCAGTGGGTGGTGTTGAGCCACAGAGTGAAACCGTCTGGAAACAAGCCGATAAATACAATCTTCCCCGGATTAGTTTTGTTAACAAGATGGACAGGGCCGGTGCTGATTTCTTTGGTGTAATTAACCAGATGAAAGAAAAACTCGGAGCCAATCCAATTCCTCTTCAGATTCCGATCGGAGAAGAAGATACCTTCAAAGGCGTTGTTGACCTCATCACGAATAAGGCCATTACCTGGGACGACGATTCACAGGGAATGAACTATACGGAGAGTGAAGTTCCTGCCGACATGGTTGAACTGGTTAACGAATACAGGGAGAAACTGATCGAAGGCGTTGCAGAAGAAAATGAGCAGCTTTTCGAAAAGTACCTGGCCGATCACAATTCAATTACACCCGACGAAATGCGCGGTATTATCCGTAAAGCGACTATTGAGCACCGGATTACTCCTGTTTTATGTGGGGCATCATTTAAAAATAAAGGCGTTCAGCCATTGCTCGACGCTATAGTATCATACCTGCCCAATCCTTCCGATATTGAATCAGTAAAGGGAATCAATCCCAATACCGAAAAGGAAGAGCTAAGGCACCCGGATCCTGCTGAGCCTTTCACCGCTATGGCATTTAAGATTACAACAGATCCGTTTGTAGGAAGACTTGCTTTTATCAAAGTTTATTCAGGTACCCTGGTTGCCGGTAGTTATGTATTAAATACCACGACCGGAAAGAAGGAAAGGATATCACGCATCATGCAGATGCATGCCAACAAGCAAAACCCGCTTCAGCAGGTTGAAGCAGGAGACATCGCTGCAGTAGTTGGATTCAAAGAAGTGAGAACCGGCGATACCTTGTGTGATGAAAAACATCCGATAGTACTTGAGACAATCGTATTCCCGGAACCTGTGATCAGTGTTGCCGTTGAGCCTAAAACTCAGGATGATGTTGATAAACTTGATCAGGCGCTCAATAAACTGGCTGAAGAAGATCCTACATTCACCGTAAGGGTTGACGAAGAAACCGGACAAACCGTTATCAGCGGAATGGGTGAATTGCACCTTGAGATTATTATCGACAGGCTGAAACGGGAATTTAAAATTGAAACCAATAAGGGTAATCCTCAGGTTGCTTACAAAGAAGCACTGGTTTCTACTGTTACTCACCGCGAGGTTTACAAGAAACAGACGGGTGGTCGTGGAAGGTTTGCTGACATCATGTTTGAAATCGGACCTGCCGACGCAGGCTTTAGAGGATTACAGTTTATCAATGACATTAAGGGTGGTAACATACCCAAAGAATATATTCCTTCGATTGAGAAGGGATTCAGGATTGCAATGCAAAATGGCGTACTGGCCGGTTTCTCGCTTGAAAGCCTGAAAGTACGGTTGATCGACGGTTCATTTCACAGTGTTGACTCTGATCAGCTTGCTTTTGAGATTTGTGCAAAGGTGGGATTCAGGGATGCAGCGAAAAAGGGACGTAATGTTTTACTCGAGCCGATTATGAAACTTGAGGTTAATGTTCCTGATGAATACGTTGGAGATATCACCAGTGACCTGAATAAACGCAGAGCCAGTGTTGAAGGAATCGACTCCAAATTACGTTACCAGGTTGTTAAAGCTCATGTGCCAATGGCCGAGATGTTTGGTTATGTCACAGGATTGCGCACCATTACCTCAGGACGCGGAAATTCAAGTATGGAATTTTCACATTATGCAGAATTGCCGCAATCGCTTACCGACGATGTAATTTTCAAGCTTAAGGGTTACCTTGTAAAATAAAAGAATTTTTAAAATCAATAAATACAAAATAACGTGAGCCAAAGGATCAGAATAAAACTGAAATCGTACGATCACAATCTGGTTGATAAATCAGCCGAAAAGATCGTAAAGACTGTAAAATTGACCGGTGCAGTTGTTAACGGCCCTATTCCATTGCCGACTAACAAAAAGATCTTCACTGTATTAAGGTCAACCTTTGTCAACAAGAAATCAAGGGAGCAGTTTGAACTGAGTTCATACAAACGCTTACTTGATATCTACAGCACCACCAGCAAGACTATTGATGCGCTGATGAAGCTTGAGTTGCCCAGTGGTGTTGAGGTAGAAATCAAAGTTTAAGTACCCTCAACTCTTAAGGAAGACTGGATTAACAGTCGGCCATCAGGAAATGAATCATCAATTTAACATGATACTGCAATGTCAGGAATTATAGGAAAAAAAATCGGAATGACGAGTGTTTACGATGCAAATGGAAAGAATTTGCCGTGCACAGTCATTGAAGCCGGCCCCTGCTATGTAACACAAATCAGGACAAAGGAAGTAGATGGTTATGACGCCATTCAGCTGGCTTACGACGATAAAAAAGAAAAACATACTACCAAAGCCGAGATGGGTCACTTTGCGAAAGCAGGTATTACACCCAAAAGGAAACTGGTTGAGTTTACACGTTTTGAAGCCGGCCATCAGAAACAATTTGGCGATGTCGTTGCTGTTGATGTTTTTGAAGAAGGTGAATTTGTAGATGTTGTAGGAACAACCAAAGGAAAAGGTTTTCAGGGTGTTGTCCGCCGGCATGGATTCGCTGGTGTAGGTGGTGCAACCCACGGACAGCATAACAGGCTCAGGGCTCCTGGTTCTGTAGGTGCTTCCTCATGGCCGTCACGCGTATTTAAAGGTATACGTATGGCCGGACAAATGGGTGGTACCCGGGTTAAAATTATCAACCTGCAGATTATTAAGATTGTCAAGGAGAAAAATCTTCTTCTGATAAAGGGAGCAATCCCAGGTGCTAATGGATCATATGTAATTGTTGAAAGATGGAGCTAGCAGTATACAACAGTAAAGGGGAGAAGACTGCAAGGACAGTTACCCTAAGCGATTCGATTTACAACATCGAGCCTAACGATCACGCTATTTATCTTGATACCAAACAGTATCTTGCAAATCAGCGCCAGGGAACCCATAGCTCAAAAGAGAAGTCAACAGTATCGGGAAGTACCCGGAAACTGAAAAAACAAAAAGGTACAGGCGGAGCCCGTGCCGGTAGCATCAAATCGCCTTTGTTGCGTGGTGGTGCCAGAGTTTTTGGACCTCAGCCCAGAGATTATGGTTTCAAACTGAATAAGAAACTCAAACAGCTTGCACGTTTGTCGGCACTGAGTTATAAAGCAAAAGATAGTAACATCGTAGTACTGGAAGACTTTTCATACGACAAGCCAAAAACCAGGAATTTCGTTGAACTATTGGAAAATCTCAAACTTTCCGGAAAAAAGACACTGATGGTGTTAAGCGAAAGCAATAATAGCCTATATTTGTCCTCCCGGAATTTAAAGCAAGCAAAAGTTATAAGGGCTTGTGATTTAAATACATACGAAATAATCAGGGCTAAGAATCTGATTATCCTCGAGGGCTCAGTAGCCGAAATCGAAAATACATTTCAGAATTAATCACCGCTCAAAGCGCTGAGTTTAAGAACCATTAATATTAGAAACGATGGGTATCATAATAAAGCCGTTAGTTACGGAAAAGATGACAGCCTTAGGTGAAAAGCTCCACCGTTATGGCTTTATCGTACAGAAGAACTCGAACAAGCTTGAGATAAAAAAAGCAATCGAAGAAATCTACGGGGTTGATGTTACAGAGGTTAACACAATGAATTATGCTGGTAAAACCAAATCAAGGTATACAAAAGCCGGGGTTGTAAAGGGAAGCGGCAATGCATTCAAAAAGGCTATCGTAACATTAGCTGAGGGTGAAACAATTGATTTTTATAGCAATATTTAAAGATAATGGCTTTAAAAAAATTCAAACCGACCACATCAAGTCAGCGCTTCAAACTGGTTAGCGCTCTGGATGACATAACTGCAAGCGGCCCTGAAAAGAGTTTGCTGCAGCCGAAAAAAAGAACCGGAGGCCGTAACAATGATGGTAAAATGACCGTCAGATCAATTGGTGGTGGTCACAAACAGCAATACCGTGTTATCGATTTTAAACGTGACAAGGAAAACATTCCTGCTATTGTTAAAACGATTGAATACGATCCGAACCGCACAGCCCGCATAGCGCTTCTGTTTTATGCAGATGGTGAAAAACGATACATCGTTGCACCAAACGGCTTGGCAGTTGGCCAGGAGGTTTTGTCTGGAAAAGGTGTACAACCTGAGATCGGCAACTCTCTTTACCTGAGTGAGATTCCTTTCGGAACAATAATTCACAACATTGAACTGAGACCTGGGCAGGGCGCAAAAATGGCACGTAGTGCCGGCTCTCATGCACAATTGATGTCACGTGATGGTAAGTTTGCTGTTATAAAACTTCCTTCAGGTGAAACCAGGATGATTTTGCAAACATGCAAAGCAACTATAGGTCTTGTATCAAACACAGAGCACAATCTGGAGGTTTCAGGAAAAGCTGGTCGTACCCGTTGGTTTGGCCGCAGACCCCGCACCCGCGCCGTTGTTATGAATCCTGTTGATCACCCGATGGGTGGAGGAGAAGGCAGGGCTACCGGTGGACATCCACGGTCACGCAAAGGTTTGCCTGCAAAGGGATACAAAACACGCTACCCGAAGAAAGCTTCGAGCAAGTACATTATCGAAAGAAGGAAGAAGTAATTGAACCGTAAACAGCAATTAACATGAGCCGTTCGCTTAAAAAAGGTCCTTATATTGACTATAAACTGGAAAAGAAAGTATTGGATGTAGCCACCAATAACAAGAAAGTTGTTATTAAAACATGGTCACGCGCTTCAATGATTTCTCCTGATTTTGTAGGGCAGACAATTGCAGTACACAATGGGAACAAGTTCATTCCGGTTTATGTAACTGAGAACATGGTAGGTCACAAGTTAGGTGAATTTTCTCCTACCCGTATTTTCAGAGGTCATGCCGGAAGTAAAGATAAAGGTAAAAAATAAAGAAGAATAAACCAATGGGATCACGGAAACATAACAAAGCCGAGCAGATTAAAGAGGCAAAAAAGCAGGTATCCAATGCCAGGCTTGTAAATTGCCCCACTTCACCCAGGAAAATGCGCCTGATCGCTGATTTGATCCGCGGCATGAACGTGGAACAAGCGCTGCATGTGTTAAAGCATTCACCGCAGGAAGCCAGTGGCCGTATGCATAAACTGTTACTCTCGGCTCTTGCCAACTGGCAAGCCAAGAATGAAGGAACCCGCATGGAAGATTCCAGCCTTTATGTTAAAGAGGTTGGTGTTGACGGAGCCCGTTCGCTGAAACGTATCCGCACCGCTCCCCAGGGACGTGCACATCGTATCCGCAAACGCTCAAACCATGTTACCCTTCTGATCGGTAACAGAGTTAACCAGGTAAATGAAAAAGAAACTGTAAATCAGGCTTAAAAACCAATTAATTACTAGTTGA
>JAAXUD010000002.1 GCA_013336205.1 Lentimicrobium sp.
CGGAAGCGGAGCAGGGCAAACCTCCAGGGTGGATGCGTTGAAACACGCTATTGAAAAAGCCAAAGCATTCGGTCTTGATCTGAATGGAGCGGTTATGTCGTCAGATGCTTTCTTCCCGTTTGCCGACTCAGTTGAGATTGCCCACAAGGCAGGAATAATTTCAGTTATTCAGCCGGGTGGTTCAGTCAGGGATGAGGATACTATTGAGTACTGCAATGAAAACGGCCTGAGTATGGTATTTACCGGAATCAGGCACTTCAGGCACTGACAAGGATCTGCTTAGGGCAGAAATTATACACGAAATCTAAGAAATTAATATAAAATGGGACTTTTCTCCTTCATGACCAAAGAGATCGCTATGGATCTCGGAACTGCCAACACTATTATCATTTATAATGACAAAGTGGTGGTAGATGAGCCCTCTATCATAGCCATTGAACGCAATACCGGGAAAATTATCGCTGTTGGAAAACGTGCAATGATGATGCATGGCAAAACCCACGAAAACATAAAGACCATCAGGCCTTTGCGCGACGGGGTCATTGCTGATTTCCAGTCTGCCGAATATATGATCAGGGAGCTAATCAAGATGACCGGACCTACGCGCAGTCTTTTTCCACCTGCACTCAAAATGGTAATCTGCATTCCTTCCGGAATTACCGAAGTTGAAGAACGTGCGGTAAAAGATTCAGCCGAACAGGCAGGAGCCAAGGAGGTAAGACTGATACATGAGCCTATGGCTGCCGCCATCGGTATCGGGATCGATGTACTTGAACCCACCGGAAATATGATTATCGACATCGGGGGAGGAACCAGCGAAATCGCTGTAATTGCCCTGGGTGGCATTGTGAACAATAAATCTATCCGTATTGCCGGCGACGATTTCAACAACGATATTGAAGAATATATGCGTAAGCAGCACAATATCAACATTGGTGAGCGCACAGCTGAAGCCATTAAAATTAATGTCGGGGCAGCAATGACCGAAATTGACAATCCTCCACCTGACTATCCGGTTCACGGCCGCGACATGCTCACCGGTATCCCAAAAGAGATTTATGTAAATTACTCAGAGATTGCTCATTGTCTGGATAAATCCATATCAAAGATTGAAGCCGCCGTTTTGAATGCGCTGGAAATGACGCCTCCGGAACTTTCAGCCGATATCTACCGCACCGGAATCTATCTGGCTGGTGGTGGTTCAATGCTGCGTGGTCTCGACAAGCGTATTCACCTGAAAACAAAATTACCTGTTCATGTTGCTGAAGATCCATTAAGGGCCGTAGCAAGGGGAACCGGTATTGCGCTGAAGAATTTCAATAAATTTACATTCCTAATCAAGTAAAGCCGGAGGTTCCACAGGCCGGTCAACCTTTTGCCCTGAACGCCTATGCGATATATTCTGGCATTTATCTGGAGGTATAAAGTCTTCTTTCTCTTCCTGGTACTTGAAGGTTTTTCAGTTTTACTTATTGTGAACAGAAGCTACTATCAGCGTTCTGTTATTACCAATGCCACTGCTGGTTTTACAGGAGGCATTTTTACTGCATGGTCTGATATCACAGCCTATTTTAAGCTAAAGCAGGAGAATGAACGCCTCTCCAATGAAAACGCCAGGCTTTGGCAAAGACTTACCGAAAGCCAGCTAACCAACGATACCACCACCAAAAGGGTTATAGATACGCTGCGCGGACAGCAATACACCTATTCGGTAGCCAGGGTCATCAGCAACTCCACTACGCTGAGGAACAACTATATTATGCTGAATAAGGGCAGGCGCCATGGCATAAAAAGGGATATGGCCGTTTTTAATCCCAATGGGATAGTAGGAACGGTTGTAAGTGTTTCGGAAAATTTCAGTTGGGTAATGTCGATGCTCAACAAACACACTAAGGTAAGCGCCCGCATCAACCGATTAAATCAGATGGGAACCATTGTGTGGAATGGCGGAAGTCCGGCTATAGGTACCCTGCTGGATATCCCGGCCCACGTAAAGGTTAAAATTGGTGATACCATCTCCACCAGTGGGTTCAGTCATATTTTCCCGGAAGAAATCATGGTGGGAACCGTAGAGAAAATTCACGTTGAAAGCGGTGAGCATTTTTATACGATAGATTTCAGGTTCTCGGCCGACCTCAATAGCCTGCGTTATGTGTATATTGTAAGAAACCTGCTGAGAGAAGAGCAGATTGAACTGAGTAAAAGTATTATCGATGAATAATTACGGGAAAGATATCCTTCGGTTTTTCGTGTTAATAGCCCTGCAGGTGCTCTTGCTCGACCATATTAACCTGGGCGGGTATATCAATCCGAGTTTATACGTATTTTTTATTTTGCTATTGCCCTTCGAAATCCCGGGATGGCTGCTGCTTATTTTGGCTTTCCTGATTGGGCTTGGTGTTGATGTTTTCAGCAACTCAACCGGACTCCATACGGCAGCTGCTGTTTTTATGGCTTATATCCGGCCCTGGGTTATCAGGAAAACCGGAGCTCCTGCCGATTACGAAGGCAACCTTAAACCAGGAATCGCCGACATGGGGTTCCGCTGGTTTTTAACCTATGCAGCTATACTTATTTTTGCTCATCAACTTGCCCTGGCGCTCCTCGATTCATTCAGGGTTGCCGAAGCCGGATTAATAACAATCAGGCTTGCACTGAGCACTGCTTTTACCCTCGTCCTGGTTATTATTTCGGAATACCTTTTCATGCACCGGAGAAAATAAACATTCCCCTTTCCCGTTTTACTCCTATTGTTTGCGTATTTGACTACTTTTGGCTCTTCAATCAATAAACTTTAGCAATGAAAAAAATACTCTTCTACATTATGGCGGTGGTGGTTATAAGTGCCTGCACGAGTCGTAAAGCCAACGAATTTATTATTAATGGTGAAATTAACGGTGATTTCGCCGGCAATGTTTACCTTCAGCAAAGCAAGGACGGACAGTTTGAGACCCTTGATTCAGTTGTAGTTAAAAATGGCAGGTTTACTTTTAAAGGAACGCTTGAATCGCCCGACATGTATTACATCGGAATAGATGAAAGCCGCTTTGTCGGATTTTTTAACGAAGCAGCCGACATCAATATTGCTTTTCACATCGATAGTGTTATGTCGCCGGTTGTGACTGGTTCAGAATCTGATAAAGTTTACCGCGTTTATCTGAAAAAACAGGATCAGCAGCGCTCAGAAGAGATTAGTGTTTATTCAGCCTACAACGAAGCAAGCCGCATTAACGATACTACTAAAATGAAAGAGATTGAAGCGTCTCTGGATGCCCTGGATGCAAAACAGAAGGAAGAAATCATGGCATTCATCAGTGAAAACGCATCTTCTTTTGTTGCACCCTACGTTGCCATGCGTCACTCTTACCAGTTTAACCTTCAGGAGCTTGAAAGCCAGATGGCCGGCTTTGGGGGAAAAGTAAAAGAATCATCTTATGCGAACATGCTGGCAGAGCGGATTGCAGTGCTACAGAATGTAGAAATTGGTAAAACAGCGCCTGATTTTACCATGAACGATCTGAATGGGAATCCACTAAGCCTGTCGCAATTAAAAGGGAAAGTAATTCTTGTTGATTTCTGGGCATCCTGGTGCGGTCCCTGCCGAAAGGAAAACCCCAATGTGGTAGCTGCCTACAATGAATTTAAAGACAAGGGTTTCGATATCCTTGGTGTTTCTTTCGACAAAGACAAGGCCTCCTGGGAAAAAGCCGTACAGGATGATAAACTCACCTGGAATCATGTGTCAGACTTGCAATACTGGAGTAATGCTGCAGGCAAGCTTTACGGAATTATGTCAATTCCGGCCAATGTGCTCCTCGATAAAGACGGAAAAATCATTGCCAAAGACCTTCGCGGTGAAGCCCTCAGGAAAAAACTGGCTGAAGTGCTTGGTGCGGTATAACGTACCTTTGAAATTCAAATACAATGTAGGGACATGGCAAGCCGTGTCCCTACATTGCATTTAATGCCATTCATTTATCTTTTCTTTCTGAAAAACTCAGACATCAGATTTCCGCACTCATCCGCCAAAACTCCTCCCCTCACTTTCGTTTTTGGATGTAATAAGTTGCCACTGATGGTAGAATAACCACGCTTGGGGTCTGCAGCGCCAAAGACAATTTCGCCCAACTGAACCCACAACGAAGCGGCTGCACACATTGGACAAGGCTCAACAGTGACATAGAGTGTACATTCCTTCAGATACTTACCACCAATATGGTTGGCGGCTGCTGTAAAAGCCTGCATTTCAGCATGCGCAGTTGCATCGTTCAGGGTCTCTGTAAGATTATGCCCCCGGGCGATAATCTGGCCATTGCTGACAATTACAGCACCAACCGGCACTTCATCACGGGAAGCAGCTTTTCGCGCTTCCAGAAGGGCTTGCTTCATAAAAAACTCATCACTGCGGGCAGTTATATTCATAGGCTATTCCGGTTTAAAACCGATTAGTTTAAAGAGTAATAAAGCTACTGTAAATTGATTTCATTTACTATCATCATCAGGCTTCCAAACACTAAAACCGAATTTATTTTCAGTATAACGCCTGCATGATCCTCTTTCTTTCGATCAGAAGACAAAAATCCAACAAAATCCTTGTTTTATCAAAACAATTCAACAGAAAGCTTGTTTAAAGGGTCTGCCTGAGTATGCGAAATCCTTGTGAAATTCAAAACACGATGGAACACAATGATTGCAGAAACACGGCGGGCCATATCAGTGCAATATGCTCCGAAAAATGACTGAAATACCAAAGCGTGAAGTTCGTTGGATTATTAAAAGGATACGTTGTACAATATTTTGATCAAATGGAGGATTCAAGGCTAAAATTTACTATAATTGCATTCTTCAAGCGTATTTCGAAAATATAAAAAGCAGCGGACACAAAACAAGCATGAGGACATTTTTACTTACATTCACATTTTTGCTCGGCAGTTTTTGGGCCTTTTCGGCAACTCCGCAGCATCAGGAAGCGCAACAACCGCAGCACGAAACTGAGTCTCACAGTGAAAAATTCAATGCCGGCAATATGATTATCGATCATATTGTGGATAGTCACGACTGGCATATTGCCTCTTTCGGACACACCCATTTTACTATTCCGCTGCCCATTATTTTAATTGATGAAGGCAAATTCATTGTTTTTAGTTCTGCTAAGTTTCATCACGGTGAGCAATCCTATAAAGGATATAAAATTGAATCCGACCGCAAAGCCGGGAAAGGCAAGATTGTAAAAGTAATTAATGGCACAATGGAAACCGATAAAACAGCAGCCAGACCGCTGGACTTTTCCATTACCAAAACCGTGGTAGGTATTTTTATCAGCTTTATTTTATTACTTGTGGTGTTTTTTCAGGTTGCCCGGGCTTATAAACGCAATGCCGGACAAGCGCCCAAAGGATTGCAGTCATTGCTTGAACCTTTGATCCTTTTTGTACGTGATGATATTGCAGAGCCTTCCATTGGCAAGCATTATAAAAAATTCATGCCTTTCCTGCTGACCTTGTTTTTCTTCATTTTCTTCAGCAATCTTATCGGCCTGTTCCCCTTCTTTCCCGGTGGAGCAAATGTTACGGGAAACATCTCTGTAACCCTGGTTTTGGCAGTGTTTACTTTTGCCATCACCACCTTTATCGGAAACCGCTCTTATTGGCTGCATATTTTCAATCCTCCGGGTGTTCCCTGGTGGCTTAAATTTCCATTGCCACTATTGCCACTTATTGAACTTGCAGGCGTTTTTATTAAACCATTCGTATTAATGGTCCGTCTCTTTGCCAATATTACTGCCGGACACATCATTGTGCTGGGCTTCGTAAGTCTGATCTTTATTTTCGCAAACATGACCCCAATCCTGGGATACAGTGTTTCTCCGGTTTCGGTACTTTTCTCTGTTTTCATCAGCTTACTTGAACTCCTGGTCGCCTTTATACAGGCCTATGTTTTTACCATGCTATCCGCCCTTTATTTTGGAATGGCAACTGAAGAACATGGTCATGCCAGTGAAACCGCACACTAGAATTTTTATAAATACCCAGATAAACCTTTAAATCAAACCATTATGTCACTTTTAACAACACTTTTACAGGTAGCTGCTGACCTTGCTCCAATTGCAAAAATGGGCGCTGCTTTAGGTGCAGGCATTGCATCGATCGGCGCTGGTATCGGCATTGGCAACATTGGCCGCGGAGCACTTGAATCAATGGCAAGACAGCCTGAATCAACCGGCGATATCAGGTCAAACATGATTGTGGCAGCCGCCCTTATTGAAGGGGTTGCTTTCTTCGCAATCGTTGTTTGTCTGCTCGTTGTATTTATTTAGTGGTAAATATCCTGCAGGGGTAACGGTTGGTTGCACTTGCAGGATAATTTCATGAAAATTAATTAAACAAAACGATATGGAATTAGTCAGTCCCGGAATAGGACTCATTTTTTGGATGACGCTTGCCTTTGGGCTGCTGCTGTTTATACTTGGCAAGTTTGTCTGGCCTCCGGTAATGCGGGCGCTGCATGAACGGGAAGAAGCCATTGAACAGGCACTGCACGAAGCCGACAAAGCCAGAAAAGAGATGGAGGAATTACGCTTCAGCAACGAACAGCTGCTGCGCGATGCCAAAGATGAGCGCGATGGGATCATGCGTGATGCCCGCAAGGTGCGTGAAACCATTATAGAGGATGCCCGCGTTAAAGCCAATGAAGAAGCTAACCGCATCATCGAAAATGCCACCGAGCGCATTCATTTCGAAAAGATGTCAGCCATTACTGAACTAAAAAATCAGATTGCCAATCTTTCAATTGAAATCGCCGAAAAAATACTTAGGCAGGAACTTTCCAATCCTGATAAAGACAAGGCAATTGTCCAGAAGTCAATCAATGACATTACGCTCAACTAGGCATTATGGACAATCCCAGGATTAATTACCGCTATGCAAGGGCCCTGTTTGATCTGGCAAAAGAAAACAATCAGCTTGAACAGGCCAATATCGATATGGCTGACCTTGCCAGGGTGTGTCGTCAGAATCGTGACTTGCGGATGCTGTTGAAAAGCCCGATTATAATGGGTTATAAAAAAATATCCGTTATCCGCGAAATTTTCGGAAAGACAATGGGCAAAGTATCCATTGCTTTTATTGAAATAATCATCCGAAAGAGAAGAGAAGAACACCTCTTTCATATAGCGGAGAGGTTCGGCGATTTGTACCGGAAAGAAATGAATATTAAAAAAGCAGTCGTTATTACCATTTCTCCGCTATCAGACGAAATGCGAAAAGATCTGCTTGCTGTAATTTCAAAGCAAACAGGTTCTACCATAGAGTTGGAAGAAAAAATAGACGCCAGTATTATTGGTGGCATGATTGTAAAGCTTGACGGGATTCAATTTGACGACAGTATTCGTAAAAAACTTCAGAATCTACGCAGTGAATTTAGTGTAAATACCTTTGTAAGAGACTTTTAAAACTTTGTTAACACATGGCAGAAATTAAACCCGCGGAAGTATCGGCAATATTAAGGCAACAGTTGGCCGGATTCAAATCTGAAGCTGAGCTCGAAGAAACAGGATCTGTTTTACAGATTGGAGACGGAATAGCCAGGGTATATGGGCTCAACAACGTTCAGGCCGGCGAATTGGTCGAATTTACCACAACCGGGGTAAAAGGAATTGTGCTTAACCTGGAAGAAGATAATGTAGGTGTTGTTATGCTTGGCGAAAGCACCGGCATTAACGAGGGAGACATGGTACGCCGTACCCGCCTTATTGCATCCATTCCGGTAAGCGAAGGAATGCTTGGCAGGGTAATCAATACCATTGGTGAGCCTATCGATGGAAAGGGGCCAATTACTGGAAAAGTATTCGAATTGCCTCTTGAGCGTAAAGCACCGGGCGTTATTTTCAGGCAACCGGTGAACGAACCACTGCAAACCGGTATAAAAGCCATCGACTCCATGATTCCGATCGGGCGTGGTCAACGTGAGCTCATTATCGGCGACCGCCAGACCGGCAAAACAGCCATTGCCATTGATACCATTATCAACCAGAAGGAATTCTTTGAAAAAGGACAACCAGTATTCTGTATTTATGTAGCTATTGGCCAGAAAGGCAGTACTGTAGCTAATATAGTACAGACGTTGGAAGCCAAAGGTGCCATGCAGTACACGGTTGTAGTTGTAGCTACAGCCAGCGACCCGGCGGCCATGCAGTTTTACGCTCCTTTCGCCGGTGCTGCAATCGGAGAATACTTCCGTGATACAGGAAGGCCTGCCCTTATCATTTACGACGACCTTTCCAAACAAGCTGTAGCGTACCGCGAAGTGTCTCTTTTACTGAGACGTCCGCCAGGACGTGAGGCCTACCCGGGTGATGTTTTCTACCTGCATTCACGTTTGCTTGAAAGAGCCGCAAAGGTTATTGCATCTGACTCAATCGCTGCAAACATGAACGACCTGCCCAACTGTTTGAAACCGGTGGTTAAAGGAGGTGGATCGCTAACCGCCCTGCCGATTATCGAAACTCAGGCAGGTGACGTCTCGGCATATATCCCAACCAATGTAATTTCGATTACCGACGGGCAGATATTTCTTGAAACAAACCTCTTTAATTCAGGGATAAGGCCTGCCATTAACGTTGGTATCTCGGTATCCCGCGTAGGCGGAAGCGCCCAGATCAAATCGATGAAAAAGGTTGCCGGTACACTTAAACTTGACCAGGCGCAATACCGCGAACTGGAAGCTTTCTCAAAATTCGGCTCCGATCTCGATACAGTAACCAAGTCGATTCTCGACAAGGGCGCACGTAATGTGGAGATCCTCAAGCAACCGCAATATTCGCCCATGTCAGTTGAACAACAAGTGGCAATCATATACTGTGGTGCACGAGGATTGCTTCAGAAAATTCCGATAAAGCGCGTTCATGATTTTGAAACAGAATTTCTTCATCACCTGGTGGATACCAAGCCTGAGGTTCTGGAATCGTTGCGCAAAGGCGCATTAACCCCGGAGGTTGAGAAACAACTGGAAACCATAGCCCTCGACCTGTCAAGGAAATACGAAGTATAAACCATTAACATTGCTGAAATGGCCAGCCTGAAGGAAGTCAGAACAAGAATAGCATCGGTAAAATCGACTCAGCAGATCACCAGTGCCATGAAAATGGTGGCTGCGTCGAAACTCCGCAAGGCCCAGACAGGGATTCTGCAGTTAAGACCTTTTGCTCAAAAACAGAAGCAAATGCTGCAGGAATTAAGCGCCGGTAGTGAGAGCCTTGATTCGGGCAATTACACCGATCAACGCACCGGAAACCGGATACTGCTGGTTGTTTTAGCATCTAACCGGGGCCTTTGTGGCGCATTTAATTCAAATGTTATCAAGCAGGCGAATATTATCGCTGCGGACTATGGCAAGCCAGGTAAATCAACTGATCTCGCCTTTATAACAATCGGCCGGAAGGCAACAGAGTATTTCAGCCGGCTTGGTTACAATATTCTGGAGTCACATGATGATCTTTTCGATAAGCTGAGTTTCAGCAATACCACGGTGATCGCCGAGAAGCTGATGCAGCTCTTCAGGGATGGGCAATACGATAAAATTCTTTTTGTTTATCACCAGTTCCGCAATGCTGTTGTGCAGAAACTGACTACAGAACAGTTTTTACCGGTTGAGCCCCCTGTCGCAAACAGCCAGACCTCTTCGGTTGTTTCTGATTTCATTTACGATCCGTCAAAAGAAGAAATTCTTGTCGAATTGATTCCACAGATTCTGAGAACCCAGTTATACAAAGCTGTGCTTGACTCCTGGGCATCCGAGCTTGGCGCACGAATGACTGCTATGTCGCAGGCTACCGACAACGCCTCTGAATTGCTTAAGGATCTTAAACTTAGCTATAACAAAGCCCGACAAGCCTCCATTACAAATGATATCCTGGAGATCGTCAGTGGTGCAGAGGCCTTGAAAAAAAGCTAAACTGATGCAAACAACTTATAACAGGATACTTTGTTAATCATTTATCTAAAACATTCAAATTATGATCTCAAAAAAAGTTGAAGAAGCCATTAATATCCAGATAAAGAATGAAGAACATTCTTCGAGGATTTATATGGCAATGGCTTCGTGGTGTGAAACCAAAGGATACCGCGGTGCTGCTAATTTTCTTTACAAACAATCAGATGAAGAGCGCATGCACATGCTCAAATTCATCAAATACCTGAACGACAGGGGTGGATATTCAGTATTATCGGCACTCGAAATTCCTGCCTCAAAGTATAAATCACTGCTTGATGTATTCAAACATGTAATGAGTCATGAGGAATTCATTACTGATTCCATCAATAAACTTTATGAAGTTTCATTGAAAGAAAAGGACTACACTACCGGAAACTTCCTGCAATGGTATATCAATGAGCAGATTGAAGAGGAAAGCACCGTACACGGAATCCTGGACAAAATGAATCTTATTGGTGAAGACAAAGCCGGCATGTTCCATATGGACAAGGAACTGGAAACTATGGCTGCTGCCAAAACTGTAGCACCAATCGCTTAACCGGTATTAGAAATTAAAGGTTCAGTCTAATGAATCTGGTGCCAAAGCGTAGGGACACGACATTTCGTGTCCCTACGCTATTTTTTGTAACGTCGTGGCCTAACCTGTTTACAATAATCATTACAAACTGCAACTCTACTTTTCCTTTATCTCAATAGAGTCACACAATTTTTTATACCATTCGGCGCCATACTTCCTGATCAGAGGAACTTTAAGGAAAATATAGAGCGGCACCCCCAGTTTTTTACCATGCTTCAGTGCTGGTTTACAAATATGCCATTCATGGTAATTAACGGCATCAAATTCATTGTAGCGGCTTATCCGAACCGGATACAGGTGGCATGAAACCGGTTTCCTGAATTTTGATTTTCCTGCTTCCCAGGCTTTTTCAATGGCGCAGCTGGCTATACCGTCATCGGTAAATATTACAAAGGCGCACTCGGCACCGTTTACGAGCGGCGTTACATAATGTCCGGAGGCATCGTAATCGAAAACGCCCAGCTGTTCAACCACTTCAATGCCGATTGGACGCATAAACGGTTTTACGTAATCGAAGTTATCTTCAAGTTCTGAAATTTCACTTTCATCAAGGGGAGCACCGGCATCGCCTTCTACACAACAGGCTCCCTTACAGGCGGCAAGGTCGCAGACGAAGCAAACACTGCCCAGGTCATCTGAATTAATGGTATCGTCAATGGCTATCATGGAGCAAAGGTAGGCGTAAGTTAAAGTAAAATTTAAATGTTTTTGGTTATTTCCCTTCCGGAAGCAAATAAATGCCCGGGGTTAAAATCACATGAAGACCCCAATCCTTGTAAAACAAGTAATGCGCCTTTAAGTGATTTCTTTTTGTATATTATTGATTATATGCTGTTTGAATGTTACAAAATCCAAATTTCTGCCTGATGTTTCCAGTGAATTCTTAGAATTGAAACTCAGACTCTGGCAATTCTTTAGAAAAAATGTTGCTACATTCCCTCACACTGACCATTTCAAAGTAGCCAGGCCTTCTTTCACTTCTTCTGCGGTAGGTGTAACTCCAAATTTGAGTGATGGCTCAAGATAGTAGAGGCTATGCTGACTCTTGAAAAGTTCTTCGCCCGCGCCGGTTATATTCAGCATGATTAACGAATCTTTTTCAACTATTCCTTCATTCACTGCGTTAATCAATGAGGCTGTTGCAACGGCTGAGGCTGAATAAATATCTACCCCTTCTGTTTCATAAAACAACTCTTTCGCATTTCTTGCTTCCAGGTTGGTTGCTTTCAATACATCACCACCTGCATCGCACATTGCATCATAAAGCCCGCCGATAATCGGATAGGGGGGTTTTCGGTTTGACAATACCTTCGCTTCTATTTCAGTTACATGTTCGCGGGCCAGATCATCATTATAAGGCAGCATTGCCCGCGAATTCACCTTCCAGGCTTCGTAAATCGGCAGAAAAGGAGCGTTCTGCGACACCATCAGTTTCATCTTATTGGCACCAAACCGCCCGTCCTCAATTAAACGCAGGTTAGCTTCCCAGGCTGCAATGGCTCCGGTTCCGCTGCCAACTGCCTGAAAGTAATAATCTGGAATCCTTCCAATGGTGGTTACTGCAGATAAGGTGGTAGTTCCCATGCCGTCGCGGCGGGCAACATTTTTTGCACCGCCTTCAGCGAGGAATCCATCACATTGTGTGGCCAGATTTGACAAATGAATGGCATCAAAATAATCGCTGCCAAAAGCGGTGACTGCCAGTTTAACACAATCGTTCAACGGTGCATCAAACCAAAGGGCCGTGATGTAATCATGCGGGACACAAAGTAGCAAGGGAATATTATTGTCGGAGCATACTTTTGCAAAAGCCCTGGCGGTGTTTCCGGCAGAAGCCACTACCAGAACCTGTTTCTGCTCAGGATCTAAACGGCCGCAAACCGAATATGCTTCCGTTTCCTTAAATGAACAAGTAGTCATGTTGGCTCCTTTTTCAGGCCAGTAACCACTGAATGTTATCCAAAGCTTACTTAATCCAAGCGCTTTAGCCAATCCTTCACTTTTATAAGTAACCGGAGCAGAAGATCCTTTCAATATCCGGCTAATGGGGAGCCAGTCAGCGAAACGATAAAACCCATAAGATTCATCGCGAAGGGTAAGCTGCTTCCGGTCGTAAATTGCCCTGATAAGCGATGGCTTTTCTTCACCCGGTGCATCGAGCAACCAGCCAGTATCTTCAAATATTTTACCTGTTGCGATTGATTGCAATTTGTATGCAGTAGGAGTGAAAGTCTTTTCCATGCGCGCTTAGCTGAATTGAATGGCAAATTTAATAAAAGTTAAAGGATTCCCTCTGCGGAATTACTTCCATAGATTAAGTTTACTATACAATCCCAACCAATTGAATCATAATGATGAATCGGTTAACAAGGTAGCATAAGCGAAACAAGGCCAATTGTGGTTTGGATCTCTTCTAAACTTATAAACCTAAGTTAATCCTGATAAGTATTTAAATTGAGAGGAAGCATAATTCGGGTATATTCCCCTAACTTTGTACCTAAATAAAAATTCAATGACAGAATTTAAACTGGAAGGCCACGAATTTATACAATTAAACCAGCTATTGAAGCTCCTGGGCCTGGTAGAAAGCGGAGGAGAAGCCAACCAGTGCATTACTGAAGGACTTGTTAAGGTAAATGATACCATTGAATTACAGAAAAGAAAGAAACTGAGACCCGGGGATATAGTTGATTTTGAAGGGGAAACGATTTTGATAAAATAGGATTACCGGCACCTGTGGAATAGAGTATTTTTACAGAAACCCACATTGAAGCAAGGAATTGGCACGAAACTCCTGGATCGAAAGATTCTACAGAGCCAACTCAGCCAGGATGAATAACTGTTTAAAAATGATTCCGTCGCACTACAAAAAGACCTTTCGTATCTTCGACGCTTTTTATTCTTATTTTTGAATGACGAACAATAGACATATATACATGTGATATGCACGATGACCTGCTGTTACTGGATTCATTGCGGCTCAATTTCAGCCAGGCAAGCCTGCACCTGATGAATATTTCCATTGGTTTTATTATGTTCGGGGTTGCATTAGGAATCAAATGGGAAAATTTTAAAAATATTTTTCTGAATCCCCGAACAATCATCATCGGACTCAGCAGCCAGTTTCTGGCATTGCCGGCTGTTACTTTTCTGGCTGTTTGGTTGCTGGGAGGTTTTATTACGCCTTCTGTGGCTTTTGGAATGATCCTCGTGGCATCCTGCCCCGGAGGAAATATTTCAAACTTTATCTCCAGTGTTGCCAGGGCCATCGTTGCGTTGTCGGTAAGTTTAACCGCAATGGGAACTGTATTGGCAGTAATTTTCACCCCATTAAACTTTGCCTTCTGGGGTGGGCTTTACTCAACAACCTCACCACTTTTAAGGCCGATCCACATCGACCCCTATGAAATGTTCCAAACAGTAACAATACTATTGGGTTTGCCAGTGGCGGCAGGCATTATATTCTCTCAAAAAATGCCTAAAATCACAAAACTTATCCAGAAACCGATTGAGAAAATTTCCATGGTGATTTTCGCTGCATTTGTGATTCTGGCCTTCCGGAATAACTATCAGTATTTCATCCGGTATATCAATTGGATACTTATAATAGTTTTTATTCACAATGCGATGGCCTTGATGACTGGTTATTGGTTTTCAAGGGCATTTAAGCTTAACCGCAACGACAGCCGGACAATCTCAATCGAAACCGGCATACAGAATTCAGGCCTGGGATTGGTCTTGTTATTCAATCCAAAAATATTCCCTCCCGAATTAAATATGGGTGGGATGGCCTTTATTGCTGCCTGGTGGGGCATCTGGCACATTCTTTCGGGGCTGGGAATTGCTACCTTCTGGTCAAAAGTACGTCCGGTTCATAAAGCTGCCGAATATTCAAAATAGTCTTATGCAGGATATCACAAAATCTTCCTTACGTTATACACTGTTAAACAGGGTAGTTAAACTATTTTTCAACCTTTTTTACCGTCGAATAACTGTTACCGGGAGTGAGAAAATACCATCAGGGGTTCCTGTAATTTTTGCAGCCAATCATCAAAACGCATTAATGGATGCATTGGCAATGCTGTTCACAGCCAATCGTCCGGTGGTATTTCTGGCCAGGGCTGATATTTTTAAGAATAAGCGCGTTGCAAAGTTGCTTAACTTCCTGAAAATCTTCCCGGTTTACCGCATCCGCGATGGAATTGAGACAATGGGGAACAACTCCCTGATTTTCGATAAAACGGTGCAAGTACTTCAATCCAACACGCCATTGGGCATTCTGCCTGAAGGTTCTCATACCAATATAAAGCACTTACAGCCACTGAAAAAAGGCATTTGCCGAATCGCATTTCAGACTGCTGAAAGCAGTGATTTTAAGTTAAATATCCACATAGTTCCTGTTGGCCTCGATTATACCAACTACCAGAATGCCGGCACCCATTTGCTGGTAAACTACGGAGAACCTATCGAAGTTGCCGGTTACTATGACCTTTATCGCGAAAACCCACAAAAAGCCATCGCGCAATTGCGCGATGACCTGGCTGTTTCCATCAGGAAAGTAATGATCCATGTCGAAAATGTGGAATATTACAAGCCCATCACCACCCTGACCGGGATACTTATCCCGGATTATCTGTCAGATAATAACCTGATTGACAACCGTTTAAACCGGTTCATTGCCTCGCGCAAAATTATCAGCCGCGTTGAAACCGCAGCAACCCAAAATAGAATTGACCTGCCCTTGCTCCTGGAAATGACCAACAACTATAACGCGCTCCTTGAAAAATACAAACTGCGGAATAAACTGTTGGAATCACCACCGCCTTCAATATGGATGTTATTGATTTCTGTGTTCCTCTCCTGTATACTGCTGCCCTTGCACTTATATGGCATGATTTTAAATTACCTGCCATACAAGCTGCCGGTAATAGTTTCCCGAAAGATAAAAGACTCACAATTTATAAGTTCCGTTAATTTTGGATTGGGCTTCGTTTCCTTTGTAATTTGGTACCTGATACTTCTTGTTGTTTTTCTGATATTCTCCGGCTCCAGCCTGATCGCTCTTTTTACCTTGATTTTGTCTCCTTTTGCCGGGTTATTTGCCTTTTACCATTACATACATCTCAAAAAAACAGGTGGTAAGTTCAGGTTGTTCTTCCTCAGAAGCAGGCAGCCTGAACAGTACAACAGTCTTCTGGAAATCAGGCAGAAACTGGTGAATTTACAAGGTCAGATTTCCTGAAAATCAACATAATCAGCCGGGTAAGTTTGAGAAATCCGGACTGAATGCCGGGATTATTTAAGAAATACTAATAATCCGGGTGTCAGGTTAACGGATTAGTTATAATAACTGAGCTTCAGAAGCTGTAAAGCAAACTCACGCCCAATCCGAAATCAAACTCCTTTGGCTTATAAAATACCTGTTTCATTTGAGGTTTCATAAATGGGTGAGCCTGGAAAACCAGGTGTTTCCATCGCTTTTCGATACCGGCGGATATCACCATATTATTAAAAAAAACAGCATCTCCCCTGGCTTCGAAGTCATCGTGGTGAGGGCCCAGTGAGTCAGGGCTTTGATTATATCTAAGTTGTTGGTTTAAAGCCAGATCCAGATCCGTTCCTAAAGAAAACAAGAAGCTGAATTTATTTTTTAGCGGTATCTGGTACCGAAAGGCAACGGGAAGTTGTATGAGAGAACTGTGAATCGTAATCTCTGATACGTGTTCCTTGTCCTTCAGGTGATCTTCAAACCGGTGGTTGATTTTCCTGTGGTTATGCCGGTCAAAGTCTTCCTTATTATCAAATTTAACTTCCTGATAGCTGATATATTTCACTCCGGCCGAGAATCTCAGCCTTTCGGCAAAAGACACTTCACTTTCAATTCCAACTCCCAGATTATTGCTTGCCAATTCAAACCCGGCTCCTGCCATAAAATCGGAGAAAGTGAAAAAGTTATTTTCTGATCCCGGCTTTTTCTTTGAATTTGAATCAGAAACACCTGTTTCACCTTTGGATTGACTGGTGATTGCTTCAGTACCAGGGCTCACAGGAATTTCTTTGTCTTTAAAAGGCTCCTTCTCTGAAATTTCACTACCCGGTTCCCCGGAAATCTCCGGAATCACCGGGACCAGCGTGTCTGAACCCTGGTTTATTGTCAGCTCTATTCCCTGTTCCGGTAAAACCGCTTTAGGAATCGAGTCAGGAGTATACGCAAGCGTTTTGTTTACCACGTTGGGTTCTCCGGGAAGCACTTCTGTCTTTATTTCATTTACAGTTGATTCTGTTTCAACGGGAATTGAAGAAGATCTCCCGGACAAAGGGTCTGGTTTTACGGTTGTGTCAGTAACTATTCGTGGATGGCGCATTGATGCGTTTATTGCAGATTTTTCTTCTGCGGCTGATATTTGATCCCGTGCTTGAAAGTTGAGGGTTGCCCTGTCTTGCGCAGTATCAGCTTTTGGAAGTGAATCGGCTAACAAAGCAGCGTTGGATGAAGGCTTTTCCGGATTTTGTTGTATACTTCCGTTGTTCTTTACAAGATACCACGCAAGTAAACCCGTAGCTGCAGCGGCCGCGAGAGAGTAAAACATGGTTGATCCACTGATTCCCTTCCCTTTATAAACAGGGTTTTTGCCCAGGTGCCGAACTACCTTGTCAATATCCTTTTCCGTAAACTTATGATCGATGCCCTCCACCTTTTTACGGATAGCCTCGTCAAAATCTTCAGTCTTCATTCGTCCGTAAAGTTTTTAATTCATAAGCAGCATAAAGGTTTGGATTAGCCTTAAAAATCATTGATTGCAATTTTCTGCGGGCATCCTGAAGATTGGATTTGGAAGTCCCTTCCCTTATTCCCAGAATCTCAGCAATTTCTCGGTGAGAGTAGCCATCAATCACATAGAGTGTAAAAACCATCCGATAGGCCGGTGTGAGCTGGCGTACCATGGCAAGTATTTCTTCTGCAGCCATGTGGCTGATAATATCTTCGCTGATATCAGCAACCTGAACCTGATCATAATCCTGATAAACAGGTTGCTTAATACTCTTTCGATAATAATCAATCGCTGTGTTTACAGCAATTGTCCTCAACCAGGCCTTAAAAGGTTGGTTTTCATCGTATTTGTGAAGATTGTTAAAAGCCTTCAAAAAACTGTCATTCAGAATCTCTTCAGCAACCTGATCGTCAGACGAATAACGCAGTGAAATGCTTTTTACATAGCCGTAAAAAAGTTTAACAAGGGCACGCTGGGCTTGTGTGTTATTTTGCCGGCACGCAGCGATAACACTATCCAAATCTTCAGGATGAAAAATACCCTTCCCCTTAAAAAACCTCATTATTACTATTCAATGATAATCAATACGAAAATAGTAAAATTATGGTGGGGTGAAAAAAAATTTTATTGCCACCCCACCAACTCAATACCGGATCCGTAAAGGAGATTGATAAAAGGTTATTCACTAAATTTTCTAAAAAGATGAAGAAAGTCATTTTTGCATTGTTTATCGGAGCATTTGCTCTCTACTCCTGCTCGAAAGATGAAACCTCAACTACTGCAGATTTGCAGGAAGTTTCTGTTTCATCAGTTCCATCTTCCATTTCTACGTATATAGTTGAAAATTACCCGGATGCAGAAATTTCCAGAATTCTAAAAATGAGCAACAGCGACACAACCTATGCTGTTACACTCAACACCTCTGAGCTTCTGGCTTTTGATGGCAATGGATTGCATATGGGGCATGGCGAACCAGGGCTTGACTGTGATTCTATTGGCGGTCATCATGGCGATTCCCTTGGCGGCCACCACGGTGACTCTACAGGCGGACATCATGGCGGCGGACATCATGGTGGTGGTCATCATGGTGGTGGTCATCATGGAGGTGGAAACCCAGGCGGAATTTCACTTGATTCCATTCCGGCAGCTATCGCTGAATTTGTATCAGTAAATTATTCGGGCTATACCATTCACCATGCCTGGAACGACACACTTTGCCAATTCGGAACTGTTATTGAAGTAATGATTGACTCTCCCCAAACAGGGCATATGAAACTTGTATTCAATTCTAGTGGCGTGTTTCTGGCCATTGCGGGCAGAATTGAATATACAGAACTCCCTGAAACAGTTTCAGCAGCAATAGCTGACAACTATAGCAGCTATACCCCACGCTACAGGGCTGAAGTATTTACCCTGGCCGATGGCAGCAAACAATACAAAGTATTTTTACTCCTTGGCACGACACGTATCAGTGTCGTTCTAAATGAAGAGGGCGTCGTCGTCTGTGAGCAATAAGCCGTGCTTTTAATTAGCGCGGATTAATGAGAAAATGATAAAATGTATTTTTTTGAAAAGTGCAGCCGTCACATACTTGATGGCTGCACTTTTTTGTGGTTTATCATAATCTGTTGAAATAAACATACGGAATTGGCAGGATGAATAGCTGCTCAACCTGGTTTTTAACACATATTAGTAAAGCTTGCTTAAAAGTTGCATTATCCGTAATTTAGCTGGAATAAAAATAACACATATGAAAAATTTACTTTTCGGGCTGGTAGCCCTGGCATTTATTGCTTCTTCCTGCAAACAAACCATTGAGAAAGAAGTCAGGATAATTAATGACTCTACAATGGTTGCACCAAAAGACGGTGTTTTCTATCACATTTCAAGTGGCACCAACGATCCTCACAAAGTTGTGATGGCCCTTAAACAGGCAGTTATGATGGCAGAAGACAAGGATGTGCTGCTCTATTTTGACATTAAAGGAATAGAAGTTGTGTTAAACGATGGCCAGGACATCAGCTATCCTACCTTCCCGAGCTCAAAAGAATCGCTTAAAATCCTTATGGATAAAGGCATCACCATTTTTGCCTGCCCATCCTGCCTGAAAGCAGCCGGCAAGAGCGAAGCCGACCTGATGCCGGGGGTTAAGATTGCCGACAAAGCGCAGTTCTTTAATTTTACCAAAGGAAGAATACTGACTATGAATTATTAATCCTTAAGCATGGTTTATTAAACCGGCAGTTAAAAGACTGCCGGTTTTTTTTGCATTTTTGGCTTGAAACAGTCTGCATTTGTATTGATTACTCTTATAAGATACAGATAAAGAGCTGCTCATGACCCAGGTTGCGAATCACCGGCTTTTTCTGATTTCTGGTGGAAGCATTTTTATGGCTCCGGGTGAAAGCCTTCCGATGCCGGCAACCAGAATTTAAAAACTGAGCCTTCTCCCTTTTTACTTTCTACGGAAATATTGCCCCCCATCTTTCTGACAAAATCGCGGCACAACACCAGACCCAGTCCTGTGCCATTCTTTTTCCCGGTTGAACCGTGTGGCATTGACTCTTCTTTATCAAATATCGAATTAATCAGGGATGGATCAATGCCAGGGCCGGTATCTGTCACCGAAATTTCAATCCTGTTATCCAAAACGCTTGAATCTACGACCACACTTCCGCCGGTATTATTGAATTTTACTGCATTGCCAACCAGGTTGCCGATTATAATGCGGGTAAGTGTTTTATCAACAACAACTGATGTATCAGGTAAAACTTTGCTCTCAAATGTTACTGATTTCTCAGTAGCTCCAGCTTGAGCTGTTTTAAATACTTCCTTGATTAACAAAGAAAGGTCAACAGGTTCTTTATTTATTTCTATGGCCCCCCGTTGTGACTTGGACCAATAGAGCAGGTTATCAAGCAGGTTAAAAGTATTTACTGCGGCAAGATGAATATTCTCTGAATAGAATTTCAGTGTTTCTTTATCGGCAGTTTCAATCTCTTCTTCCAGCAGTTCGGAAAAATTAAGCAATGCCGAAAAAGGGTTGCGAATATCGTGGGCAATAATCGAGAATAACCTGTCCTTTGTTGCGTTTGCCTGAGTAAGTTCGATTGCTTTCAGTTCAATCTCTTTGTTAATCTCATTTAACATGAAATTAACTTTACTGAGTTTTCGACGGCTTCTGAGTAGCAGAATCGCAGTTACCAGAATGATGACAAAAATTACCACCAGTGCAATGGTAATCTGGCGCTGAAACCTGATAATGCTGCTTTTAAGATTACTTTCTTCTAAGAGCTTCTGATTATCACTTTCCATTTTCTCAACTTCATACCTGGTCTCAATTTCTTTTAATAACCTGATATTATTGGTTAACTGCAGACTATCTGAAGTTTCGTTTGATTTTTCGAGGTATTTAAGGGCGAGTGCCGGGTTGCCGGTCTCAGCATATATTCTGTATAGATTTTGATAAACGTTGCCACGGATTTCAAAATCATTGATAGAATCACTTAAAGCCAAAGCTTTCAGGGCAATTTTAAGGGCCTCCCTGTAATTCCCGAGCTTACGTTCCTGAACTGAAATTCCATTGATTGCGCTAATATAGTCGCGCCTCCCTGATAAGGAATCAAAAATTGCAGCAGCCTTCCTGTAAAATTCAAGCGAGACAGAAAACCTGCCAAGGCGTTCATTCGTAGCAGCTATCTGAAAATAATTATTGGCGAGAAAATCTGCAAAGCCCTGTTCTTTATTGATGCTTGCCGCCTTATTATAGGCAGTGATTGCCTTCTCTGGCTGATTCGACTTTAAATATACATTTCCCAGACTATGATAGTTGGCAGCCTCAAATTGTTTATTATTGATTGAACCGGAGACTTCTATCCCCAATTGAAACAATTCAATTGCTTTTTCATACATCCCGATATCTTCATAAAGGGTTCCAATATTATTGGAAGTTCTTGCAACTCCGGTCAGATTTCCCCTTTTTTGCTCAACATCAAACACCTCAAGATAAAGCTTGAGTGCCTCTTCCTTGTTTCTTAATTTATCATATATCAAACCCAGATTGTTTAGATTCCCGGCAATTTCTGCTGTATCTTTCAGGTTACGGAAAATTGCCAGGGCCTGGTTCTGATAACTAAGCGCCTGCTTAAAGCTCATCTTTTCCCTTGAAATTATAGCCAGAAGGTTAAGAATTTTACCTTTCTGGTAAAAATTATCTGTTTTCTCAATAAATAAAAGTGCTTGTTTCGCATAAGGCTCCGCTGCAGTAAAATCGCCTTCAACAATTCTAACACCCGCTTTATTGCGAAACGACAATGCAATTCCTAAGTTATAATCTGATTTTTCTGCCAATTGAAAGGCTTCCTCAGCCAGGCTGAAAGTCCTGCGTGGGTCAATGTACTTCAACTCCCAGGCAAGTTGATTCAACAAATCAACTCTCAGATTCCCTTTTGAGGAAGGCAAGATCTTCTCAATACTGTCAATTATTCTTTCATCCTGACTGAATCCATTGAATGAGGGTAGAAAAAACAAGACAATTATAAAAGAAATCCAACGCATATTCGAGATTTAAG
>JAAXUD010000622.1 GCA_013336205.1 Lentimicrobium sp.
CAACCGCGATACAGGATTTGATGTTAAAAAACTATCAGTGATCAATGAAATGATGGAGAAGGTGATTCCAAAATATAAACACCTGGCCAATAATCCGAAATACTCCATAATTGATACCGATGTTATTCTGCATCAGACTCCGGGTGGAATGCTTTCCAACCTGGTGAATCAGTTGAAACAGATGGATGCCCTGGACAGGCTGGATGAGGTATTCAGAATGTTGCCCAAAGTCAGAAAAGACCTTGGACAGATTCCGCTGGTTACCCCTACCAGTCAGATTGTTGGCGTGCAAACGGTTAACAATGTGCTTTTCGATACCTACGAAGGAGAATATTCTAAAATCACTGAGCAGGTTAAAGATCTTTGCTATGGTTTGTATGGTAAAACTACCATGCCCATCAATGAGGAGCTGCGCAAAAAAGCACTGAAGGATTACCCGCGCGGAGAAACCCACATTGAATGCCGCCCCGGTAGTGTGCTGGAACCTGAGATGCCACAGGTTAAGGAAGACGCCAAAGGTCTGGCCAGAGATATTGACGACGAATTGATCATGGCTTTGTACCCGGTAACCGGAAAACGTTTTCTGAAATGGAAATACGGTCAGGAAGCAATTCCCGCGGAAGTGATAGCCAAAACTCTTGAAGATGTCAAAAGAGAGGACGATCTGGTAGCCAAAGCCCTTTCCGGTGAACTTATGGCAAAAGGCGACTGCAACGGGATGCATGAGATGGAAGTATTTGTAGATGGGGAAAAATTCAACGTGGCAATCCCTGAAACAAGGTCAAATGGAATGCGCTCGAAAAGAAAAAGGCTTGAAGTCGAAAAGAAAACAGAAGCATCTTCAGGTGCATTGCTGGCACCAATACCGGGAATGTTGGTGGAATACCGCAAAAAAAACGGCGATCAGGTAAAAGCGGGTGAAACCATTGTGGTGGTTGAAGCCATGAAGATGATGAATAACTTCAAATCTCCGGTTGATGGTATCCTGAGTGAAATCAATTTCAAGTCGGGCGATGCTGTAGCAAAGAACGATGTACTCTTTGTCGTCGAACCGTCAATATAGTAACTCATTGTAAATCTTTCTCACCTCTTTCAGGGTTTCAAACCCTGACTGGGGTGAGATCTTTTTTTTACCCGCACTAACTTTGGCCGCAATAATTGCTGCAGAGTGTTAATTTTGCAGCTTAACTTTTTATTATGTTGATAGATTTACGCAGTGACACTGTAACCCGCCCCACGAAAGGCATGCTTGAAGCTATGTTTGCTGCAAAAGTAGGCGATGATGTTTTTGGTGAAGATCCGACTGTAACTGAACTCGAAGAAAGAACAGCGGCAATGTTCGGGAAGGAAGCTGGTCTTTTCTGCCCTTCAGGCACCATGACCAACGAGATTGCGGCTAAAGTGCATGCCCTTCCCGGAGAGGAAGTAATCCTGCATAAGTTGTCGCATCTTTATTATTATGAAGGCGGAGGCCTGATGAGCAATTCCGGGCTCTCGGTATGCCTGCTCGGGGGTGAACGGGGAATGATTACCGCCCAGGATGTACTCGATCATATTAATCCGGATGATCTGCACAGGCCTCGCACAGCCATGGTTGAGGTGGAAAATACCATGAATAAAGGGGGAGGCGCCGTTTATGAGAACGGGGTTTTGGCTGAAATAAGTGAGGTATGCAGGCTGAATGGGCTGAAATATCACCTGGACGGAGCCAGGATTTTTAATGCATTGGCAGTGACAGGGCAAACTGCTGCTCAGTGTGGGTCGATGTTCGACAGTATCTCCGTCTGTTTTTCGAAGGGACTGGGAGCGCCGGTGGGCTCTGTATTGTTAGGGAAAAGGGAGTTTATCCGCAAGGCAAAAAGAGTACGTAAAGTTTTTGGCGGCGGTATGCGTCAGGCCGGTTACCTGGCTGCTGCCGGAATTTATGCGCTTGACCATCATATTGAGCGACTGAAAGAAGATCACAAACGGGCAATGATTTTGGCAGATACGCTTAACGCACTTCCATGGGTGGATGAAGTTTTGCCTGTTGAAACAAATATTCTTATCTTTAGGGTTAAAGCACCGCTGACTGCTGCAGCAGTCAATTCGGAACTATCCGCAAAAGGACTACTGGCCATTGCTTTCGACAAACAGTCGATCAGGTTTGTGACGCATCTCGATTTTACGGATGAAATGCTTGGGCGCGCCTGTGATATACTGAGGAAAGGATTTTAAATTTGGATTCAGGAATGAATGATGTAATAATTTCTTCATGGATAAATTCCGGAACAAATACCGAATCCCATCAGCCCGTGCCCAATGGTGGGATTATGGGCATGATGCCGCATATTTCATAACCATTTGCACAAAAGACAGGAAATTTTATTTTGGCGATGTGATCAAGGGATTTATGAAATTATCGGAAACAGGAATGATCGCCAATTGCCACTGGCTTGAAATACCAGAACATTTTCCTTTTATTAAATTGGATACTTTTATTGTAATGCCCAATCATATTCATGGCATCCTGATTATCTCGAATCAAAGTACAGACGCCCAATTTGGGCGTCTCTCCGAATCATCCGAATCATCCGAATCATCCGAATCATCCGAATCATCCGAATCATCCGAATCATCCGAATCATCCGAATCATCCGAATCATCCGAATCATCGGAATCATCGGAA
>JAAXUD010000623.1 GCA_013336205.1 Lentimicrobium sp.
TGATTTAGGTAGTTACATTGCTATGTTTCATTGATTAACCCTAAGCAAACAGCATAGCTATGGGAAATAAACAACTCAGGGTCGTATACTTTTTCAGAAAACCATTTACTGATTATTTTAGTATCGAAGAACTTTTCGGATTTATTCAATCTGCACTTCCCTCTGATATTCAGTTTGAAAATTATTACCTGAAAAGACTCAGTAAAGGCTTGTCAGACAGATTGTTGAGTTGTTTTGAAGTGATCGATAAGCAAGGTGATATAAACCACATTACCGGAGATGTTCACTTTGTATCATTTCTGATGCAGAAAAAAAGAACAGTCCTTACCATCCACGATCTTGAAGTGCTTAAAAGGATTAAAGGGTTTTCGCGCTTTATCATTAAATTCTTCTGGTTCACCCTGCCTGCCATCCGGGTAAAATATATTACCGTTATTTCAGAATTCACAAAGCAGGAATTGCTTAAGGTGATCAATGTCAATCCGGATAAGATTGTGGTTATTCACAATTCCATTTCACCTTCCATTAAATTTTTACCGAAAGCGTTTAATCATGAAAAACCATCTATCCTTCATGTCGGAACCGCCCACAACAAAAATCTGGAAAGGTTAATTGAAGCCATTGGCGGGCTGAATGTAAAACTTACTATTTTGGGACATCTCCGCGATCATCATACCGCATTGCTTCAGCAATATAATATTGATTTCGAAAATTACTTCAGTCTCCCCTATCAGCATGTAATAAAAAGGTATCAGGAAGCTGATATTGTTTCTTTTGTCTCGCTGTATGAAGGATTCGGTTTGCCGATCATTGAAGCCAATGCCATTGGCAGACCTGTGATAACATCGACGCTTACCTCAATGCCAGAGGTAGCCGGTGATGCGGCTTTGCTGGTCAACCCTGAAAATGTAGCGGAGATCAGAGCAGCCATTATAAGCCTGATTAATGATGATTCATTGAGAAATGAACTTGTTGAAAAGGGCAAATTAAATGTAATGCGGTTTCAGCCAGCCTTTATTGCCCGGCAATATGCCGATTTATACCAGAAAATGAATTCTGAAATTAACCATTAAAAACCTGTTCAATGAAAATAATTCTGGCCTTTATTGACTGGTATCTTCCCGGATACAGAGCAGGTGGAACGCTTAAGGCATTTGCAAACCAGGTAGCGCATCTTGAAGGAACTTATCATTTCAAAATTATTACCCGCAATACAGACTATTGTGAAACTACGCCTTATGATTCAGTTAACAGTAATGAATGGAACCGGATAGCTCCCAATGCAGATGTATTTTACCTTTCGGAAGAGAATACGAATTATTCCAACCTTAAAAGACTTGTAAAATCCATTGAATTTGACTCGGTTTATATTCATGGAATTTATTCACTGTATTTTTCAATTCTCCCGATCCTGCTGTCAAAAAAGCACAAGCCTGAACGCATTGTTGTCACAGCCCACGGAATGCTTGGTAAACATTCCCTTTCCGTCAAGGGCTCTAAAAAGAAGCTATTTATAAAAGCAGCAAGGATTGCCGGTTTATATAAGGGTGTTATATTTCATGCAGCAAACGAGGCTGAAGCTGAAGATATTAAGGAAGTGATGGGCAGAAACTCCAACGTAATTGTAGCCGAAGAACTTTCAATGAAAGTTTCGTTGAATGAATGGATACCCCGCCCTAAAAATAAAAATGAACTCAGGTTGGTATCGGTTGCAAGAATTTCGCCCGAAAAGAACACAAAATATGCCCTCGAAGTATTATCAGTATGTAAAAAGGGGAACCTGGTCTATGATATTTTCGGACCTGTTTACGAGGAGGGCTATTGGAAGGAATGCCTGGAAATAATCTCTAAGATGCCTGATAATGTTAAAGTTAACTACCACGGCAGCCTTCCGGGAGAACAGGTCCTTTCAACCCTGAGTAAATACCATGTAATGTTCATGCCCACAACCGGTGAAAATTTCGGACATACTATTCTTGAAAGTTTTATGGCAGCTACCCCGGTACTTATCAGTAACAAAACACCCTGGCTTAATTTATCTGAAAAACAGGCTGGTTGGGATATACCACTGAATAACAGTGATTTATTTGTAAAAACAATAGAATATCTTGCGGCACTTTCCCAGGAAGATTTTAATATTCATTCCCAAAAAGCATTGGACTTAGCCAGGGAATTCATGAATGATAAAAGCATTGTTAAACAAAACATCAGACTTTTTGAAAATGAATAAAACTGACCTTTCTGTATACACAACCGGAAGTTTTAACACAGGTGCCGGCACCTTTAAGCGACTGCTTTGGTATTACACAAATATAGTGTTTTTCATCAGCCCTTTAAATCCGGTCAGTTCGCTTAAAGTCGGCTTGCTTAAGCTTTTTGGGGCTAGAATCGGAAAAGGTGTGGTTATAAAACCTGCTGTCAACATCAAATATCCCTGGAAACTTAGCGTAGGAGATTATTCATGGATTGGAGAAAAAGCATGGATTGATAATCTTGCAGAAGTTACAATCGGAAGCCATTGCTGCATTTCACAGGGAGCAATGTTGCTTTGTGGTAACCATAATTTCAAAAAACCGACTTTTGACCTTATTACCAAACCTATTGTGCTGGAAGAGGGTGCCTGGGTCGGTGCATTCTCGATAGTTTGCCCCGGAGTAACGATGGGTT
>JAAXUD010000624.1 GCA_013336205.1 Lentimicrobium sp.
TGATTAAAGCATAAGCTATTATTTGTCCGCTTTCAACGTCAACTCCGATAAAACCATGAACTTCCGTTAAGCCGTTGAAGGTTTCATGGATTTCATCCTTTGTAAAAGCATGTGGCCCAAAACGGCTGCAGGTTTCCTGGCTGAGTCCGTTGAGATAATTCAATAGTTTTTCGGCATATTCAGCAGTGTATCTGCACAATGCTGCTTTCCTGCCGTCTTTGGTTGTGATATTCATGTTATTGCAGGATCGGTAGTGTTCAATTGTTGATCAAATGTATTAAAAGCCGGCCGAACTCACATTGTGACTAACTTCGTCACTGTTGCCCAATTCCGTGTGGTGGCGCTTACTTTAATTTTCTTTTCAAAAAACGTATTGGTAAGTTTTGTATTGCCATAACCTGATGGGCAGTATAAATAAACAGCCTTACCCAAAATCTGAAATTCATCAGGATAATAATTCTCAGGGTTTATTCCGGCGGTCAGGTCCGGATCAGGAAAAGCATTGAGCAGCGTAAGGTAAAGTTTGTCCGGAGAAAATCCCCGATCAGAAATAAAGGGGTTTTTGTCGCAAATATCAGAAAGCTCACTGCGCTTCAATACCTGAACAGGCACTTCAAGACCAAACTGTCCGAGAATTATGCCCGATATTATTTTCGTATATTTCTCGCATTCTGTTGTTTCTGATTCAAAAACAATATTTCCGCTTTGAATATAGGTTCTTACATTGCTTAGGCCAGCTTCTGAAAGCACCTTGACCAACTCCCCCATTTTAATCAGATTTTTCCCACTTACATTCACCCCCCTGAGCAGTGCTACATATGTTTCCATAAACTTCTTATTTCAGGCTGTTAATTTAAATGAATTTTTGAAAAACAGGCCTTCTAATGGAAAATTAACCATCCGGTGATTACCATCAGACTGTAAAGTATCATAGACCCATCAAGAAAAACCGGATAATAAAAAGCGCTATTCCGGCAGGACCGGCAATTAACAACCAACTCCAGGTATACGGAAATCATCAATGCAGAGGCTGACAGAAAATAATATCCGCTAAACCCGGATAAAATTAAACTGATTAACGGAAATAAAAACAATAGAACTGCAAACAATTCCAGTGTTTTAGCTTTTCCCAGCATGCCTGGAATTGTTTTAATCCCGGCTGATCGGTCGGCTTCAATATCGCGGATATCAAAAAGCAGGGCAAGTGAGAAAACAAACAAAAACCGACCGGCAAAAATCAGCATTAAGTTAGCACCTGCTTCCACCGTGAATTCTGTTGCAGGAATAAGAACAGTGATTGACGTCCATACTAAGGCGACAAGAAAAGTTTTTAAATAAGGAACTTTCCTCAACGAAAAACCGGCAGCCCAGCCTTTCCCCGGCAATGAATATAACAATGCAATCAAACCTGAACCCAGAAAAATCCATTTCACCCCAGCACTTACAAACAGGAAAGAAATGAGCAGAATAATCAGGGAAGCTAATGTAAATAGCCAACTAAACAGCAGATTTTCAGACAACCAATTATAATTATCATGCCGGCTGTTTTGATTAATTGCATAGAATTTTAATAATCGATGCAGGTTATATTCTGCGATACAGGCTGAGAAGATTAACAGATGAAAGGCATGAAATTGAGGGGAGAAGCCCAGTTGAATCTGGGTTACCAGGCTGAGTGAAACTGCAGCAAATGCAATAATCAGGTTGCTGTGCAATAAAACCCGGAGGAAATCTTCGTAAAGTCCTTTCACTGCAGATAAACAAATAACCAAAGGAATTTCCTGTTAACACCGGAAATACCGGATTAACAAATGCTTGATTTATAAAATGCCTGCATTCTGAAGGTCAAGTCGCAAGCGGGGTGGATCTGTAAAGTGGATCGTTTCAAATCCAAGTTTACCGGCAGCTTCTATGTTGTGCAGGTTATCATCAATAAACAAGCAGTTTTCCGCTTCAAGATTAAAGCGTTCAAGCAGTTTTTCAAAGATGGCCGGATCGGGTTTTACCAGTTTCTCAGTTCCGGAGACCACTATTCCATCCAGGGTTTGAAGAAATTTGAATCGTTCGAAAGCAATCGGGAATGTTTCGGCAGACCAGTTTGTCAGTCCGTAAATTTTATAACCAGCAGTTTGCAGATCTTCCAGAATTTCAACCGATTCCGGAATTTCGCCACCCAGCATTTTTTCCCAGCCATGATGGAAAGCAACAATCTCCTTTTCCCAGCGGGGATAGGTTGCTGAAAGCTCTTTTACAGAATCAGCAAAGGGCTTACCACAGTCTATCTTCAGGTTCCATTCCGAAGTGCAGATATTTTCGAGAAACCATTCCATTTCGGATTCCTGAGTGAACCGCTGCCGGTAAAGGTAACGGGGGTTCCAATCGATCAATACACCCCCGAAATCAAAAATAATTGTTCTATCAGACATTAAGCAGCAGCAGTTTTTTGTTAACTGTGGAACGACAGAGATAAACAGACATTCAGTAAATAATGCTGATTATACAATAGTTGGGAAAAAATCATTAGCAATGCCTGCAATCGCATACAGGCAGAGGTATTGGATTGTTACAGGAACGAACCGGCAGGAGAAATATTGCGGGCTACCTGATTTTATCAGCCCGCTCTGTGTTACTTTCCTATACCGTAACCCGAGGGCAAAAGCACCT
>JAAXUD010000625.1 GCA_013336205.1 Lentimicrobium sp.
GATCTTCTTTCTTTCACTTTCCCTGGCCTTTCTGGCTGCCTGCAACAGCACAGTAACTGATAAGGCAACTGATGAAACCAAAACAGAAGTTAATGTCGCTGCAGTTAAAACAATTGAGTTGCATGTAACCGGTATGACCTGCGAGGGTTGTGAGAATACAGTAAAAGAAGCTGTAAATAAAGTTGAAGGGGTAACATCATCCGAAGCATCGCATGTTGCAGAACTGACTACCATCAGTTACGATACTACCCTGACGGATGTAGATAAACTTTCGGCAGTTATCAACGACTTAGGCTACAAAGTTGAAGGATTGGCAGTAAATGCTGCTCCTGGAAAATAAATTATTGAATTAAAGGGGGGCTGTTATTTTAACTAACAACCTCCTTTAATTTTGGATTTTTTGACTTCAACCGGCTGAGTAGAATTTTTTAGTGCATTTTCCAGCACAGCCATTTCAACTGCTGCTTTTTTTCTGAAATTGTAAGTATTGATTTCATCCTTTCCAGCGTCCGGTCCCGGAACGACAAGATTTGCATACATTTCCCTGAAGCTTGTTCCTGATTCCTTTAGAATATAATTGTCGGCTTTACCGGTAAATGAAGCAAACAAACAGGCTTTTTCGGCTGTCTGAATATTATCAGCATAAAAGTAATTGGCTTTGTGCGTTTGATTCAGCAACTTCTTCCACTGCAACTCCCCAATTTTTTCCAAAGGAATATTGATAGCAAATGGCAGGTGATATACTTTAAAAGCTTCAGGACTTCTAACATCTATTATATTGATTTTATAGTAGTTGTTAACAATCTCTGTTGCCAACTTATCGGCAGGTACCAGGGCAGATGTGAAATCATTTTCTGTCAGGGCTTTTTCAACGCGCGATTCAAGGCGGGTTTTGCTGTCAGGCAGAAAAGCCACAACGGCTAGCATAAGGAAGGCAAAAGTAATGGCAGCGGAGTAAATGATAATTTTTTTCTTTGTAAAGCGGGTTTCAATATTATTCACCCGGTTTTCAATTATCCTGGAAAAGTAAAAGGCTGAAAAAGCAAAAGCAGTGAGAATAAATGCAAACAGAATCTTCGACATTCCCAGTTTTTCGTTTATCGGCACAGGTCCCCACGATTCGGCAAGGTAAATATTTTCAAACAAAGGATATCCTTCCGCAAAAGCCAAAACGCCCAGAACTGATCCAAAAACAAAAGCCAGTCCATCCAATTTCCCGATGGCAGCAGCACAAACACTGGTACCGGGACAAAAACCCCCTATGATAAATCCAAGCCCCATAATTGCGCCACCAACCAGTGCCGAAGTCAGAAAAGTTGGATTAATATAAATCAGGCTTAGATCAAGAATTCCGAAGTGGCCAAATAATAAAACGCCGATCATGGCAGTTACGCCACCGGTAAAGAATACTTTAAGAACAGTAAAATCGTAGCCGTAGAACAAACCTACAAGTTTCTTGGTTGTAGAAAAACCTGCTTGCTCAAGCACAAAACCAAATCCGATTCCTGCGATTAGCGCGATCATCAGATTAAACTCATTTCCTATGATTGATGGTACTAGTGGTCCCATGATAATTATTTTAACCAGAGTTTTCTAAAAAAATAAGCGAAAGTGTAACCAGAACCGAATATGGCCAGCATGGTGATGATTCCACCAAAGGACATTACGGCCATCCCGCTGAGTGCCGCGCCGCTGGTGCAACCCCTGCCAAGCTGGGAACCAAGCCCAAAAAGGGCACCACCAAGAATAGCAGTCAGAATCCTGGTTTTGTTTGTAATCCCAGGCCCTCTTTCCAGTTTTATTCCAACACGATTTGAAAGCACCCCGGAAAAGAAGGCACCTATGATAACACCTATAACTTCAAAAACAAGCCAGTCGTTCAACGGACCGTTGGGATGCTCTTCATTATAAGACTTCAGAAAGGGTGTGTTGGCCGTATGCTCAGGTGCTATTTTGGCAACCGCGCTCATCAGTACACTTTTAACCGCACCACTGGCTCCAAGTCCGCGGCCGGTAACATAAATTGTCCCTAACAATATAAGGCCCAGTAAGAAACCAGCCAGGTAAGGATTCATATATTTACGCGATTCCATGCTATTTAGTTTGATTATTGTCTTTTTCAACAGAATTATGCGATTCTTCCAACTCTTCGTAACCGGTAATCATTGCTTTAATGTTTGATGTTGGCGTGGTACCGGTGGTGGTCATATAAACATGAACCACCAGAAAAATCATCAGAAGTATGGCACCCAATGTATGCCAGAAAGCGATGGATGCCAGCGGATAATCCTCAATTACAATCAGATTATTCTGGTCGATGGTTTTGTAAAGCATGTACAAAATACCTGAAATAATGGTGATGGGAACAAGTATAATTTTAAAACCCAGGTAAACTATCCGCTGCAGGGGATTCAGTTTGCTGATGCCGGTTTTCTCGGTTGGATGGGGTTCGCCCTTGAATATTCCTGACATATAATACATTATCTGCGCTCTGAGCTGTTTTGTTGTCGGAATATACTGACGCCATTCACCGGTTGTAACATGCCAGAAAATAGCCAGGGTTATTAATCCTATCAGTAACCAGGACGCAGTTCTGTGAAATTCGGCTGCTTTCTCGAAACCAAATATGTGAAACGAGCCATGTACCTCAAACCCGGTCAT
>JAAXUD010000135.1 GCA_013336205.1 Lentimicrobium sp.
GTTAACCGGCTGCTATATGTTGACCCGGAAAACAAAGAGCACATTGCCGATTCAAAACACATGGGTTTCTATAAAAAGCAGCTCAGAATTGCATTGCGCAACTGCGGCTTTATAGACCCTGAAAATATTGATGAGTATATTTCACGCGACGGCTACGAAGCGCTGGCTAAATGCCTTACTGAAATGACGCCTCAGCAGGTAATCGAGATTATGAAAAAATCGGGACTACGCGGCCGTGGGGGTGGCGGTTTCCCGACTGGCTTAAAGTGGGAAATTACCAGTAAATCCGTTTCTGATGTAAAGTATGTCGTTTGCAATGCCGACGAAGGTGACCCTGGTGCATTTATGGACCGCTCAATATTGGAAGGTGATCCTCACTCGGTCATTGAAGCAATGGCCATCTGCGGTTATTGCATCGGTGCATCAAATGGTCTTGTTTATATCCGTGCTGAATATCCACTGGCAATTGAGCGTTTGAAAATAGCCATCAACCAGTCACGTGAATATGGACTACTTGGTAACGACATTTTGGGAACCGGTTTTAAGTTTGATATTGAACTGAGATATGGCGCCGGCGCCTTTGTATGCGGTGAAGAAACAGCCCTTATCCACTCGATGGAAGGTTTGAGGGGTGAACCAACCATGAAACCACCTTTTCCTTCAGTATCAGGTTATTATGAGAAACCAACCAATGTAAACAACGTTGAGACTTTTGCCAGTGTACCGGTTATCATCAACAATGGCGCTGAATGGTTTGCTGCCATTGGATCTGAAAAATCAAAAGGAACCAAGGTTTTTGCCCTGGCCGGAAAAATCAACAATGTTGGTTTGATTGAAGTACCTATGGGCACTACCCTTCGTGAAGTAATTTTCGAAATTGGTGGTGGGATAAAAGATGGCAAAAAATTCAAAGCGGTTCAAACCGGAGGTCCTTCAGGTGGCTGCCTTACAGCAAAACACCTCGACACTCCTATCGATTATGATAACCTTATTGCCTGTGGCTCAATGATGGGTTCAGGCGGTATGATTGTGATGGACGAGGACGACTGCATGGTTTCCATGGCTAAGTTCTACCTTGACTTTACTGTTGAGGAATCGTGTGGCAAATGTTCACCTTGCAGAATCGGAAACAAACGCCTTCATGAAATTCTTGACAAGATTACCAAAGGTAATGGTACCCGCGAGGATATTGACCGGCTGCGTAATCTGAGTTATGTAATTAAAGATACCGCGCTTTGCGGTCTTGGTCAGACTTCTCCTAATCCTGTTCTGTCAACCATTGATAATTTCTGGGATGAATATCTAGAGCATGTAATAGATAAAAAATGCCGTTCAGGGCAATGTAAAGCACTTTTGCAATATGTAATTGAACCTGAAAACTGCGTAGGATGCACTGCCTGTGCCCGTAATTGCCCTGTTAACGCAATTTCAGGCGAACGCAAAGGCATTCATGTTATCGATCAGACAACCTGTATCAAGTGCGGGGCATGTCTCGAGAAATGCAAGTTCAACGCAGTGTTTATCAAATAATAAGCGGGAGATAATAATGGAAACAATAAAACTGAATATAGACAATAAAATTGTAGAGGTTGCCAAGGGCACCACTATTCTTAAAGCGGCGCGCGAAGCCGGAATTTCAATTCCATCGCTCTGCTACCTGCACCTTGAAGACCTGAACATTGAGAATAAACCTGCCGGCTGCCGCATTTGTGTGGTTGAAGTTGAAGGTCGCCGTAACCTGGCACCTGCCTGCGTTACCGAATGCACTGAAGGCATGGTAGTTAACACCCACAATATCAGGGTACTGAATGCCAGAAAAACCGTTCTAGAACTGATTCTTTCTGACCACCCGACCGATTGCCTTATCTGCGCCAAGAATGGTAACTGCGAACTGCAGACCATGGCACAGGAGTTTGGTATCAGAAAAATCCACTATGAAGGAGAGCAGTCAAAATACCGTGAAGACACCTCTCCTGCCATTATCCGCGATGTGGACAAGTGCATTATGTGCCGCCGCTGCGAAATGATGTGCAATGAGGTACAAACGGTAGGCGTTCTTTCTGCTGTTAACCGTGGTTTTATGTCGGTTGTAGCACCTGCTTTCGAGATGAACCTCGACCACAGTGAGTGTACCTATTGCGGACAGTGTGTGGCTGTGTGTCCTACCGGTGCATTAACCGAAGTTGACCATACAAACTCAGTAATCAGAGCACTGGCCGACCCTAAGAAAACTGTAATTGTTCAAACCGCGCCAGCTGTCAGAGCTGCTTTGGGTGAAGAGTTTGGAATGGAAGCCGGAACACTGGTAACAGGAAAACTTGCCGCAGCACTACGCAGGCTTGGCTTCAACTTTGTTTTCGACACTGACTTTGCTGCCGACCTTACCATTATGGAAGAAGGCACAGAATTGCTCGACCGCTTAACCAGACACCTGAACGGTGACAAGGATGTTCCACTGCCAATCCTTACCTCCTGCTGCCCGGGCTGGGTCAATTTCTTTGAACATCAGTTCCCTGAAATGATGGATATTCCATCAACTGCCCGTAGTCCTCAGCAGATGTTCGGCGCTATTGCCAAAACTTATTTTGCTGATAAAATCGGCGTAAAACGTGATGATCTGGTAGTCGTTTCCATTATGCCCTGCCTTGCTAAAAAATATGAATGTCAGCGTGATGAATTCGCCACAAATGGCAACCCTGATGTTGACTTTTCAATTTCAACACGTGAGCTGGCGCACCTTATCAAGCAGTCAAACATCGATTTCATGTCACTTCCTGATGAAGATTTTGATCATCCTATGGGAGAATCGACTGGTGCAGCTGTAATTTTCGGCACCACAGGTGGAGTTATAGAGGCTGCCTGCCGCACTGCCTATGAGGTATTTACCGGCAAGAAGCTCCAGAAAATAGCTTTCGAAGAGCTGAGAGGTATGGAGTATATCCGCGAAGCAACCATAGATTTCAACGGCCTGCCCATAAAAATTGGCATTGCCCACGGACTGGGTAACGCCCGAAAACTGCTTCAGGATATTAAAGATGGCAAATCTGAATACCATGCTATTGAAATTATGGCCTGTCCTGGCGGTTGTATTGGTGGAGGTGGTCAACCACTGCACCACGGCAACTCTTCCATTATCAAAGCCCGTCAAAAAGCTCTTTATGCAGAAGATGCCGGAAAAACCATCCGTAAGTCACATGAAAACCCTTACATCGTAAAACTTTACGAAGAATTCCTTGGAAAACCGTGTAGCGAAAAATCGCATCACCTGCTCCATACGCACTATTTTGACAAGAGCAAGGAAATTAAAACTGTAGAATAAGGGTAATTTGAGGGCAGCGCCCCCTGGATGCTGCCCTTAATAATTTTCAATCCACAAAAAAGAATTCAGATCATGGCAAATATTAAATTATCAACAAACAAAATCGATGAATTGCGGGATGTTTGTAAATCATTCAACAATGAGAAAGGTGAACTGATCAATGTGCTTCACAAAGCTCAGGGTATCTTTGGCTATTTACCTGCTGAAGTTCAGGAAGTAATCGCCAAAGAACTGAAAGTCTCTGTTGCCCATGTTTATGGGGTGGTTTCGTTCTACTCTTTCTTTACCATGCTGCCCAAAGGCGAGCATCCTGTGTCAATTTGCCTTGGTACTGCCTGCTACGTGCGCGGTGCTGAAAAGGTAATTGAGGAATTTAAGCGTATACTGAATGTAAATGTTGGAGAAACTACCCCTGACGGTAAGTTCTCACTGGCTTGCCTGCGCTGTGTTGGCGCCTGCGGACTGGCTCCTGTTGTGCTTATTGGCGATAAGGTATATGGTCGTGTATCACCTGATGGCGTTAAGGATATTATTTCGGAGTACGCTAAGTAACTGTTAATGTGTTAATGTATTTATGTGTTAATGTGCTTAAATATTAATGTTTTTTGTGTTTAGGTGTTTAGGCCGGGGTTGTGCCCGGCCTTTTTTTGTAGTGGCATAACCTTTCGGGTTTTCCGAACCGGTTTTTCGAAACTGCGGGATTTTGGGTTTGTAACGAAGGTTGGCCATGCACGGAAGTAGCCGCCAGCAATGGTATAACAGAAGGTTTAGATGCATGAGTTACCCTTAGCGAAGACGCTAAGGGTAGTTTTAGGAGAGAGGGCTCAGGGTCGTTTTGGGAGAATCATTTACGAGGACACCAATGGCAGTTTTAGGAGTGCTATTTACGGAGCGCACTGTCATTTATTCATCAGAAAATCTTTTAGCTCCTGGAAACCGGGTTCTATGATCAGGCTTTTCTTACTTAGTCCGGCAAGATGACTGGCTGAAACCGGAATATCAACAACCTTGCCGATACATTTTTCGACAATTGTATTGAACTTGACCGGGTGTGCCGTTTCAAGAAAAATGCCCCGTTGTCCGGGATTTTCATTCATAAATTGCTTCAGTGCTGCGTAGGCGACAGCCCCATGTGGTTCGAGCAGGTAATTTTCATTGTAGAAGACTTCACGAATTGTCTCCAGTGTTACTTCATCGGAAACGCTGCAACTGCTGACGGTCTGCTGCATTAAGGCAAGATCGCCTTCAAAGAGTTCAGTAAGCCTGACAAAATTGCTGGGATTGCCGACGTCCATCGCATTTGAATAGGTTGAAACAGAGGGTTTCGGGTTGTAAACACCGCTTTGCAGATAAACAGGAAAAACATCGTTGCTATTACAGGCGGCGATAAAATGCTGAACCGGAAGTCCGGATTTAAAAGCCAACAGGCCGGCACAAATATTCCCAAAGTTTCCACTGGGGACAGAAACTACCGGTGGTTGTGAATAAGGCCATTGCTGTAATGCATAAAAATAATAAAATTGCTGGGGCAGCCAACGGGCAACATTGATTGAATTGGCCGAAGTAAGTATAAGCTTCCTGTTAAGTTCCTTATCGGCAAAAGCCTGCTTTACCATTGTCTGACAGTCATCGAAAGTGCCCTTTACTTCAAGGGCCGTGATATTCCGGCCAAGGGTTGTAAGCTGTAACTCCTGAATATTACTTACTTTGCCCGATGGATAAAGGATAACAACATCCACACCTTCAACACCAAGAAATCCATTGGCCACAGCGCTGCCCGTGTCGCCTGAAGTGGCTACAAGAATGGTAACATTGCGTTTATTATCTCTTGAGAAATAGCCGAGGCAACGGCTCATAAACCTCGCGCCCACATCTTTAAAAGCAAGCGTTGGCCCATGATACAACTCGAGTGAATAAAGTGATTCATTAACCTGAACCAGTGGAAATTCAAAGTTCACCGTTTCTTCACAAATAGTATGTAAAACCTCATCTGGAATAGTGCCGCCCACATAGGGCTTTATAACTTCAAACGCAATTTCAGCCCTGGTTTTAGCCTTTAGTTCTGCCAAAAAATGCTTCGATAGCTCAGGTATAAATTCAGGAAAATACAAACCTTTGTCAGGGGCCTGCCCACTGATGGCTGCCTCGCGAAAAGTGAGGGGTTCAGATCGTTTATTTGTGCTGTAGTATAACACTGATTTAGTTTTCCGGATGAATATTCAGGATTTTAACGCCTTCATTGTTGATCGTTGTTACATAGGTATGGAAATCTATTGCAGTCTTCAGATATACAGCCGACATGGCTGATTCAACTGCTTTAGCGGTAGCTTCATCCTTACTGAGCATAAAAACAGAAGGGCCGGAACCCGCGATTCCGCCTCCCAGTGCACCGGCTTCAATGCTCTTTTTCCGGAGTTGATCAAAGCCTGGAATAAGCTTACTGCGCAGGGGTTCAGCAACGACGTCGACCAATGATCGGCTTATAAGATCATAATCGCCCCGCATCAACCCGACAACTAAACCCGCGATATTCCCCCATTGTGTAACTGCATCTGCCATTGGAATCTCCTTTTTCAGGATTCCCCGGGCGTAGGAAGTTTTTACTTCGATAAGCGGATGAATTACTGTTACATAGAGCGGGGGCGCCGAAACAGGTACAATATCAAGTGGGTAAAGTGAACGGATCAAAGTAATGCCGCCATAGATGCCGGGTGCAATATTATCAGCATGTTGAACGCCTGATGCCACAGCCTCTCCCACCATTGCAAAACGAGCCAGATCGTGTTTTGTGAAACGCAGATCTAACAGATGATTTGCGGCTACCACTGAGCCTGCAGCACTGGCCGCACTGGAACCGATTCCGCTTCCGGGCATAATCATTTTAGTACTCTCTACCTCAAACCCAATATTCTCAGGCACTTCGTTTAATAAAGCCAGCAATGCAGCTCCAATAACATTATTTTCAGGAACAGTCGGAAGGCCGAAATCATCGCGGTTAAGAATGCTTACACCCCTGGAGGCTGTTTTTCTGATGGTCAGTATATCACAGGGATTCTCCAGTGCAAAGCCCAGAATATCAAAACCACAAACAATATTGGCTATTGTTGCCGGTGAGTGTACTGTTATTTCGTCAGGCATAAGTAGAATATTTAGTCAGATTTTTCTTATACACGCGCTATTCTCATAATATCGGCAAAAATACCCGAAGCAGTTACCTCGGCGCCTGCACCTGCGCCTTTAATAACCAGCGGTTGTTCCACATAGCGGTTGGTGTAGAAAAGCACCACATTATCCTTTCCATAAAGATGGTAAAGATCATGCTCAGGCCCGATATGCTGCAAGCCCACTGATGCTGTACCATTTTGAAGGGTAGCAACAAACTTGAGTTTACATCCTGCCTCATTCGCCTTTTGATACAAGGATTGAAAATAAGTTTCATGCTTTGCCATTTCCCGGTAAAATGCAGGAACATCGCCTTGCATGCAGGATTCAGGAAGAAAAGAATTGCTTTTAATATCCTCCATTTCCATGCGAAATCCTGCCTCACGCGCCAGTATCAGAATCTTGCGCATTACATCAATACCACTGAGGTCGATGCGCGGATCGGGTTCTGCATAGCCTTCATCCTGCGCCTGTTTTACAATTTTTGCGAAAGGAAGGGTTCCATTGTAGTTATTGAAAACGAAATTCAGGGTTCCTGACAACACTGCTTCTATCTTATTCACGCTGTCGCCACTTCGGATCAGATCATTTAAAGTGCCGATGATTGGCAGGCTGGCGCCAACATTTGTTTCGAAAAGGTAGGAAGTATTGAACTCTCCCGCCAGATTCTT
>JAAXUD010000626.1 GCA_013336205.1 Lentimicrobium sp.
CACTCCAGGTTTGAGCTTTGGCTGAAAAGAATAATAAAAGGAAAGCGACAGCAAGATTTAAAACAGATTTTCTCATGGTGTCTGGTTTTAAATATTAAAACACTGATTAACAGTCAGTAATATGGATAACAACGGGTATTTTTCAGAACTCATTTTATTATTTCTGAGAACAATTCAAACAAAGTAATATTAAGTAAGGACGAAGCAGCGAGGCCAGGATGCTGATGAAATTTCCATTTGGATCATGTTATTTTTAACTGCAAATAACCTCAACAAAAGAATTTCAACATTTTTCAGAAGTTTAACCGTGAGATCGAAACCAGCTATTTCTATCAGAGTTGTAATAATCAGTATAATCCCCCTTGTTACAGAAACCAGTATTCGAATCCGGCCCATTTACACATCAATCAAATATCTATAAATAAATACCAAAATAAAATACTCAATTTGTAGTACAAGCCTGCTGGAATTTTGGGATAATGCTTCAACTTTGCGCCTGCTCCGAAAAGTAAAAAAATAAAATTATAAACTAAGAAACCAGGAATTTTCGGAGGGGACTCAATAATTAATTTGGAAAAAAAATGCTAAAGTGTAATTTCCCTTGAGATTGTGCCAATATGATTTGTTTCGATAATGAGGGTTAATGGGTAAGCCTTCAAAGCATTCTGAAAGCTTTTTTAGAGAAAAACTCCGGGTTTCAGACGAATGACAGACAAAAAAAACGGACAATCACGGCATTGCCGTAATTGTCCGTTTGCAAACTATTCGATCCGGGCTGCAAAAAGCCAAGTGGATATCGGTCACTATTTAATGCCGTACCACAATTTTGTTTGTAATCCTGCTGTCAGATGAAATTACATTCAACAGATACATGCCTTCATTAAAATTCGAACTGTTGACTGTTTTCACCTGTCCCTGGCGAATATCGCTGTATTCTTCTGAATAAATGATCCGGCCGGCAACATCGGTGATCGTCAGTTTGATCGTTCCTTCGGCATTGTCTCCGAATTGAATGTTGATGCGGTCATTTGCCGGAACAGGATAAACACTGAAGCCGGATTTACTCAAATCACCTGTCGATACAAGACTTGCTGAGGCCTGATTTGAATATACATCGGCATAAACAGCATTGCGCAGACTTGTATTACATCCATCCGGATTCACGATTTTAATCATATAGGCGATGTCGCCTGCAGGGGCATCGAAATCGGTAAACGAGGTAAAACTTGCCGAAACGGTGGCAATTTGCTCAAAGGCGCCATCGCCCGATCTGCGCATAATTTTATAAGAATTGTAGTCGAATCCTGTGTAGGGGGTCCAGATCAGGTTCCAGTTTCCTCCCACGCCCTGATTGATCGTCAGGTGAATGGTCTGATGGTAATCTCCTGTCGGGAATACCCTGTTTTCGCTGTCCCTGAAGCCGATTTTGTATCGGTAGGGCCTCATGGAAGGATTGGATTCCGGGTCGGTAACCACCGGAACATCCTGATAACTCACCGTATCAATGACTTCATAGATATTTGCTTCGTCGGTTTCCTTATAGATCAGAAAGTCTGCAATAAGGCCTGAAACCGGTTTTTCCCAGATGACGACATTCTGGTTGGTCAGGCTGTCGACCGTTACCATACAAACCGGGGTTTCAGGAAAATCCAGAATTGTGAAAGCAGCACTGATGTCATTCGATGTAAATGCGTATGAATCTGTGATCCTTATCAGGCATTCATCGGATTCAGTATTTGGAGTGATCCATTCATAACTTCCTGAAAACCCAATGTTCATGCCATTGTCTATCACTTCCCATGTTACCCCGTTGTTAGTGGAATATTCAAGGTAGCAATAACTTGAGTAGGGATTTGCGACATCCCAGGTAATTGTGAATGGGCTGTAAGTGTCAACAATTTCACCGCCCGCGGGCGAAGTCAGGTTATAAACGGGCAAAGGACTGATGGTAAAAACTTCACTCAGTCCAAACTGAGATGGATTCTCGGCATTATAAAGCTTTAGGATACATTCATTTGAAGGGGTATCAGACAAATTAATATATGTATAACTCATTAGTGCATTCAGGTTTTGGGCAACGGGTGTGAAGGTCTGTCCGTTATCGGTTGAAATTTCAGCATTGATAAGGGTGATACCCGGAGCGTAAAGAATCCAGTACACTTGTGCCAGACTGTTGGCAAAAACGGCGGATCCTGAAGATGGTTCCCAAATGAAGATTGCCGGAACGACAATGGTAAAGGGCGCATCACTCACGTCGCTTGCGGCAGGGAAGGCATAATCTGTAATTCTCAGAATTGCATTGGTGGTTATTGTATTCGGTACCGCAACCGAAGCATTGCCTCCGTTTGGCCCGGAAGGAACTTCGCCAAAATACCACCAATTGGTTCCGCCATCGGATGAAAATTCGATATTTACCACGCTGCTAAGATTCTGACCTGTCCAGCTAGCAATTTCAACCTCTCCGGCGGTCCAAACCTCCCCGCCGTTCGGCGTCTGAATGGTAAGGGTTTGAGCATAAGTAGTTGATATACAAAGGGTTGAAATAATTAACACACTGAAGATCAATGATTTCAGATATTTTGGGATAAGGGTGTAAATTGATATCATTGTTTTGGGTTTTGATTCAAACATTAAACGAAATAAATCAGAGAAAAGTTCAA
>JAAXUD010000627.1 GCA_013336205.1 Lentimicrobium sp.
AAACTGTTCTGATTTCCGAACAAGAAACTGCTTGCTGGCAGCTTCATCCTGTTTCATTTCGGCGGGATAAATCTGAGGTATGATAACCCTTAACTGCCGATCATAAATGCGGAGAAAATACTTATTGATAATTTCACGCACACTGCCCGACATAAACTGAAGTATGTTAATATACTGCCCGACAGAAAAACTGGCCGAATTCAGACTGAAACGGAACATTTTAAGATTTGAATCATACCCCTGATCGCTTACACCATCGAGTTCGAGTCCTTCGCGGAACAATTCCAGCACCAGGTAAATACGTCGTAGAGTTTTGGCAGTGATATAATCCAGGTTTATACTGCCGATCAGTTGCTCCATCAAGCCTGCAGCCACTTTCTCCAGCCTGAACGCCAGCCCTAAAGCCTCAAATTTCGGCTCCCGGTACTTACCATACATACTTGGAATTCCAATGGCAATGTGTCGTTTGTGGTAAATATCCTCCCAGCCTTCGGTTTTCTCTTCATTAACAATAACGGTGTTGAGCCTGCGCATATAATGAAAAACCTGTTTTAACGACCGGTCGGGCACATTCCGTTCAATCACAGTTAGCAGGTTCTCAATCTCAGCATGATTGAAGAAATTGAATTTATGCAGCAACACACCCAGATTCACGGTATTAAAAGAGTACTTTTCCCTGAGCAGTTCAATCAGCCTGAAAATATAGAACAAGCGCTGTTTGTCCAATGTATTTTCTGAAGGCAGTCCATCAAGCTGTTTCCTGATTTTGACAGATGATATCCCCATCAGCGTTTCGGGCATGCAATTGTTAAGCTGGCAGAGTTCCTGCATAAGCCCGCTGATGCCTGAATACCACATTGAATCGTTCGACAGGCTCAGCTTTACATCTTCCGGCAGTTTTTTCTCTAATGGGGCCAGATTTCCATCGTACCAGTAATGGATTATGGCAGAGGTAAGATCGATGTGGGTATTGTTACTCTCCGTATGCACCTGCTTTCGCAGAAAATGAATCAGGCGGTCGTTGCGATGAGAAAGTTCGTCCATGGCCGTGGTCACTTCACGCAATTCACCTTCGGCACCAATTTCATTAAAATAAACCGGGAACAGCCGGGCCAACTGTTTTATCTGCTTGAAAATCGGCTGAATGTCGGAGTTGAGCAGGCTGGTAACATCCCGTTGGAAAAGATCGGTGTCAGAAATAAAAACGCCCCCCAGCCGCAGGTGAATAATCAGGGCTGAAAGCAGATCGTGAAATGTAAGTGGCGAATATTCAATCAATTCCATCCAAACCCGGATGTTTTTAATATGATATTCGTTTACCTCAAGCTGCCAGTCTTTTGAAATGTACATGATCCCCGGCGCGATAAAGCCGTGGCGGATAAGCAGCTTTTCGAAGTGAGAGATATGGTGTTGATTGTCGGTGCGGAATATCTCTTTGCCAAGGGTAAGAATACAATCGAGCACTGTGCCCGGATTGCTGACTCTAAGATCGCTGAAAAGCCTGAAAATATTGTCGAGAAAGCCGAATACCTCATCACTGGTGAGTTCACTCTTGATATTGCGCAGCAGATTGTTAAAGTCGCGAAGTAAAAGCTCCTTCTGATTTTGCATGCCTTCAAGATGAAGCAGATAGATCAGGTAATAGAACTTTTCGTGAAAACGGTCAAAGCTGTGATGAAGCTGGCGGATATGAAGCGAAATATCGTTGAAAGCAGGAATCCGAAGTAAAGATTCCCAATCAGATGCATTTTTGGTTTCATCAATCATTCTGTTGAACCAGTTTTTCCCGATACCGCTGAATTTACTGCGGCTTCCTGCGCTAAACAGCTTACTTCTTTCCTCGAGCCAGGCATCCACTTTGGTAGAATCTCTCCAATAGGTCGCCGTTGCCACCAACACCCGTTTGGCCAGTTCCATAGCCTCTGTGTTGGTATTGCCCGGCCATTGTGCCCTGGAAAAAACCCTCATTAAAAAGCTTGAATTCCTTATTACAGAATTTTGATGTTTGTCCAGGGTTGCTCCAACTACCCTGAGCGCTGCTGAAACAGGCTCCAGTCGGTTTTCAGGAGACTCAAGCAATTTTTCAATAAACTCCAGCAGTGAATGCAGGGCATCTTCACTGATACCTTCGGCCAACGGCCGGGCCAGCACACCCCCATACAAAGACAACAAAGTCCCCCAGGCGAAACCGGCCTCCTCCTGTTTTTCATAAAACCAAAAATCGCCAAGGCAAATTGTCCGCAATTGTCCGATAACAAAAGCACTATTCGAAAAAGGATGGTTGTATTCGTTCAAACATTCAGTTACCCTGCTGTGAATACTATAATAACTAACAGAAAGCTCCCTGAATTTAAGATGGTCAGGCGGCAGTATTATTACATCGGTGCGGGTCTCCCGCAGATTAGCCGTCAGGGCATCTGTTTCTATTTTATTTTCTTTACTCATGCAGGCGCATTTTTGTTGCTAAAATAACAATTTTATGGCTATCAGTTCTCCGGCAGAATCTTAATTTTGTTTACTGGCACAGTTAAAATATATATTCAGAGATTTTGGCACTGACAATTATGCACTATATCGTCATTTTAAAATCGCTACACCAAATTGAAACTATTCCAGCTTAATAATTGGCTTCTGAGCTCTTTTTTTTTCTTCTACTT
>JAAXUD010000628.1 GCA_013336205.1 Lentimicrobium sp.
CGATCTTGAAGGTCCGCTTTCAGTGAACCTGAAATGCGATCCGGAAACAGCAGTTGATCTCAGGGAAAGATATCCCGCTGTTTTACCCGGTTACCATATGAATAAAATACACTGGAATACCATTTTAATTGATGGCACTATCAACGATCAACTTATTACAGAATGGATCGACCATTCATACCAGTTAATAGCGAATCCAAAAAAGAAGAACAGAAATTAGGCTTCTGGCTCTTGCTTTTCTTCTTCACTAATTTTTTTTGGTTTTATTTTGAAGATATCAGCGAAAAGATAGCCAAGTAAACCTCCCCATAAAATGCTCATATAAGGATTGGAAGTAATTGCACAACCGCCCGATGAACAGCCAATAGTTTTGTAATAAATAAATCCACCCAGGGCTCCAATAAAGAATCCTGCAAGGTTTTTGATATTATTTGGGGATGATAAAAATGATTTAATCTTTGAAAGAATATTGTTTTCTGAGTTATTATTCATTGTTTCCTTGAAATTATAGAGGTAAACTGTTGCTTGTCAAAAATCCTGCCAGTCCCGGAATGGAATTATTATTCATAAAATGGCAATAATATATGGTGTTGGTTAAAAAGTCTCCGGAGCTTTCTACCTGAAATATACCAATGTAATACCGTGCCCGCCTCGTTCCAGGCTTTCGTCTTCATATCTGGCTACTTCAGGAGTGTCACGTAGCCGGGCATGCAATATATTACGCAGAATACCATCACCTTTACCATGTAATATCCTGACTTCGTGAACTCTGAGCAGGATGGCCTGGTCAATATATCTGGCAATTATTTCATGGGCTTCTTCCGCTTTTTTGCCTCTGATGTCAATTGACATTTTGAATTCGGCCATTTTGTCATTCAGTTGATTGTACACACTGACTGACGGTTTACTAAATTTCTGATTGGCTTCCCATGTTCTGATTTCAGCCCTGTTTGCTGCCACCAGATTTTCCGTCCTGGTTCTTATTTTCAAAGATCCGAAAAGAATTGTAACCTGTTTTCCTCTGATTTCCTCAATCCGCCCGATACTTTCCTGACCCTCTACCTTAACGAAACTACCAGGCTTCAAAGGTCCGGGGGGAATCTCCTTATCTTTCTCATCAGTTACGGATGATAATACAGGAACAATAATAGGTTCATCAATCCCCAGTTCATTAATCAACTCTTCCCTGGCATTCGAAAGTTCTTCCCTTAGTTTCCGGGTGATATCTTTTTCAGCGTTGCCTTCTTTTATTCCCCGGATTGTATTTTCAATCATCCGGTTTGATTTTTCAAGTAGTTGTTGCGCCTTGGTTTTAGCTTCTTTCAAAACCTCCTGCTTGCGTCCTTCAAGGTTTGTAAGGAGAGTTTCATATCGATTGATGAGGGTAGCCAGCATATCGTCCGCAACTTTCAGTTCCGTCTTCTTTTTATCAATAAATTTCCTGTCAACTTCAAGTTGTGCAAGCTGAAGCTCAAAATTAAGCTGTGAACTGCTTATTTTTCCAGTCGCGGAATCAAGCACTTTGTCAGGGAAGCCTATTTTCCTGGCAATCTCAAAGGCGAAAGAACTACCTGGCTTTCCTATACTGAGCCGGAACAGCGGAGTCATGGCTTTTGCATCGTATAACATGGCGCCGTTTACAATGCCGGGGTGATTGCCAGCCATCAGTTTAAGGTTGGTGTAATGTGTAGTTACAATACCATAACAACCGGTCAGGCTAAGGTGCTCCAGGCTGGCTTCAGCCATTGCACCTCCAAGTTGTGGTTCGGTACCGGCACCAAATTCATCAATCAGAAAAAGGCTTGTATCATCAGCGTTTTGAAGCAGATGCTTGATATGAATCAGGTGAGAGCTATAGGTGCTCAGGTCATTTTCAAGAGACTGTTCATCTCCGATCTCAAGAAAAATACTACTGAAGATGCCTGCCTCAGAATCGTCGCTGACCGGAATAAGCATACCACACTGCAACATATATTGCAGGAGTCCGGCAGTTTTAAGGCATACCGACTTTCCTCCGGCATTAGGACCACTGATGATCAGTATCCGTTGTTCCTTATTTAATTCAATATCAAGTGGAATTATTGATTTTTTCTGAAGTTTCAAACTGCTATTAAGCAACGGATGCACAGCATTATCCCATTTTAAAACCGGATAATTTCTCAGCACCGGTTTAACGGCATTCATCTTAATAGCCAGCGATGCTTTAGCCCTGATAAAATCTATTTCACCGAGGAATGTGTAAAAAACTGACAAACCTGAGAGGTGCGGCCTGAGAAAATCGGTAAAATCAATTAAAATACTGATAATCTCTTGTTTTTCTTCAATTCTCAGGTTCTGAACTTCGTTGTTGATTTCAAATACTTCAGCAGGTTCTATAAAAACTGTTTGTCCGGTAGCACTGGTATCGTGTATATAACCGGTGATTTTTCGTTTATGTGACGCCTGCAGTGGAATTACCAGTCGTCCGTTTCGGATGGTAAGCTCAGTATCGTCATTGGTAAGGCCATCTTTTCTGGCTTGTGAAAGTACTTGATTGATCCGCCTGTCGGCGCTGGAAAGTTTCCCTGCAATTTCACGTCGGATGGAATAAAGTTTTTCACTCGCTTTATCTCTGATGTCAGCTTTTTCATCAACAATACGTTCAATTCGCTGAATAA
>JAAXUD010000629.1 GCA_013336205.1 Lentimicrobium sp.
ATTGGCTTGTCTGATATCGGATGTGTAAAATGTTAAAATTCTGTTAATTAGCTTGACTTAAGACAAATTTTGCTTTACTTTGTTTAGAATTATTATAAATAAGAGATTGTGAAGCACTTTCTCTTTCCAATGATTCATTTTTATCTCGTTTTGCTATCCCTCTACTTGTCATTCAATTGTTTGTTCACCGATGCTATCGGCAACATTTTTAGTTTTTTGTATTTAATGAGTGTAATAAAATTAGTGTTATTCCACAAAGCGAAACATTAACAGTCATGAAGAAAAACAACTGCGATATTCAATATTTCAGATCAGTAATTTTCAGTTTTCTGATCGTTCTGCCTTTTTTGTCAATTGTTCCCACTAAGCTGGCTGCACAGGCTGATTGTGAAATAATCAAAAACCATGGACAGGGTTATTCCACCACCATTCAATCGGTTACTGACATTGGAAATAATAAGTTTAACATAGTATTGTCATTGAAACATAATGACTGTGGACCACCGGCCTGCAAGAAAATAACTCATTATGCGGTAGAGGCTTCTCCGGGAACCTATTCCGGTATTTCAGCTGTTTTTGTTTCAGGGGGCTCAGGAAATCCCACCATTAATTATGGGCCAAATATCGGCGGTTTGCCTTTCCGCGGTTTCAGAATAACTGGTTTAGGTAACTTTGGTCAGGGATCCGGTGAACTTCTGGTAAGTTATACATTAACTGGCAGCCTTCAAAATCAAAGGGTACAGGTAAAAGCGGCCAACTATTCCTTAATTGTTAATTTTTCAGCTGCAGATTTTCAGTCGGTACTCGATTGCAGTAATAACAGTATTTTTCCTTATTATCCACCTCCGGTAAATGGAAAGTCATTAACATTAATCGGGCCTGAGCTTACCTCACTTTATGAAACATACATTGCAACAGGGGAGGTAATATCAAATGATATTTTCAGCATTACAGGCGAAAATGTTTTGATTGAAATAGTTGCAATTGAAGGGCAGTTCGGCGCATTGTTGTCTCTTCTGCAATCACCTGCCTTTGGGCTCACCAATGAAACAGTGTTTCCAGAGGAATCGCTGATCACTGGCTTTTTCCCTATTGCAAATCTTCTTTCGCTGAACAACCTCCCTTTGCTATTATTGCAGGCCAGGCCGGTTTATCCGGCACTTACCAACAGTGGAATAGTCACCAGTCAGGGCGATCTTTCAATGCGTTCCTCCACAGCACGCAGCGCATTTAGCCTTACGGGCACTGGTGTGAAAATCGGAGTACTGTCTGATAGTTATAATTCCATCTCAGGAAATCCTGCTGCTGACGATGTATCACGCGGTGACCTGCCTGGTCCTGGAAATTCAGTGAACAGCCTTCCGGTCGGTGTGCTGAAGGAATATCCTTTTGGAACACGTTCGGATGAAGGCCGGGCTATGTTGCAGATAGTCCATGATATTGCTCCGGCTGCCGAACTGGCTTTCAGATCCGGTTTTGTTACAGCCGGCGATTTTGCCAACGGAATTATCGAACTACAGCAAGCAGGTTGCGATATTATTGTTGATGATATAACTTACATTTCTGAACCGTTTTTCCGCGATGGTGTTGTCGCAAAGGCAGTTGATAGTGTGACTTCTTTAGGTGTCGCTTATTTTTCAGCGGCCGGTAACTATGGCTCAAAATCATACCAGGGAACATTCAATCCGGCAGCTCCCCCTCCGGGCACATCAGGCCAGGCACATAACTTTGCAGGTAGCAACGGATCTGATATTTTGCAGAGTATTTCTGTTGCAGAAGGAAATTATACCGTAGTATTACAATGGGATGATGGTGGAGATTTTTATTCTACCAGCACCGACATGGATATATACCTGGTTAATGGAAATGGCAGCACCTTATTTGGCTTTAACAGGAATAACATCGGGAAATCAGCCATAGAGGTTTTGCCTTTTACGGTTGCTCCCGGTGGTGCTCAGGCTAATATAATGATCATCAATTCCTCCGGATCTTCCAATGTCCTGGTGAAATATATCGTTTTCAGAGGGGAACTTACCATGAATGAATATGGCAATAGCGGATCTTCAACTATTGTAGGTCAGGCCAATGCCGAAGGTGCCATGGCTGTAGGGGCGGTCCTGTTCAGCAATACACCTGCCTATGGTGTCAACCCCCCAACCATTGCTTCATTTTCCTCAACCGGAGGCACGCCGGTGAATGGCGTAATCAGGAATAAACCAGAGATTACCGCTCCAAACGGTGTAAATACCACCGTGGATCTTGGCGGTTTTAATATTGATGGCGATTTATTCCCCAATTTCTTTGGAACCTCTGCCGCTGCTCCTCATGCAGCCGGCCTGGCTGCCTTGATTCTTGAAGCAAAATCAAAATATTATAATGCTGTGACTTCACCCGGTGAATTGAAATCAATCCTTTTGTCTAACTCATTGGATATGAATAGTACCGGTTTCGATTTTTCTACCGGTTATGGGTTTTTACAGGCAGATCGGGCTTTACTCACATTGGCTAATCCATCACCGGAGGTAACAGCACTGCTTTACGACACTACCTTAACTCCCGGTTTGGTTCCTCTTCAGGTGTCAGTATCAGGAAATTTCCTCACAGAAGATTCGCAGATTTATTTCAATGGAGCTCCCCTGCCATCTGGAACTGTTCA
>JAAXUD010000136.1 GCA_013336205.1 Lentimicrobium sp.
GTAGGTTACGTTCAGACGGGCAAACTCAATCTGCTGAGGCGCAAATATTTCGAGTTCGCGGATGCACCAGTCGTACAAAGGACGGTGTACCTCAAATTCGAGGGTACATATACTGTGGGTAATACCTTCAATGCTGTCACTCTGGCCATGGGCAAAGTCATACATCGGGTAAATGCACCATTCGGTGCCGGTTCTGTGGTGGTCGGTATGGATGATGCGATAAAGAAGTGGATCTCGCATATGCATATTGGGTGATGCCATATCTATTTTTGCCCTCAGCACGCGGCTGCCTTCAGCAAATTCGCCGGCTTTCATCCTGCGGAAGAGATCAAGGTTTTCGTCTACAGTGCGGTTACGGTATGGGCTTTCCTGACCTGGTCGGGTAGGAGCACCTTTTTGTTCAGCAATCTGCTCTGCTGTCAGATCGCACACATAAGCCTTGCCCTTGAGTATCAGCTTTTCGGCAAATTCATAAATCTGTTGAAAATAATCAGAAGCGAAAAATTCGCGGCCTTCCCAGTCAAAACCAAGCCAGTGAACATCTTCGCGGATTGAATCTACATATTCAACATCTTCCTTAACGGGATTGGTATCATCGAACCGGAGATTGCACTTACCATTGTATTTTAAAGCGGTACCGAAGTTCAGGCAGATTGATTTTGCATGTCCGATATGCAGATAGCCGTTTGGTTCCGGTGGAAAACGTGTGTGTACACGACCATCGTTTTTGCCATTCCGGATGTCCTCTTCGATAATGGAATGTATAAAATTGGTAGAAGTTTTGTTTTCTCCGTTAAGTTCAGATTCAATTTTGTTTTCGTTCATGCCGGAAAAGTAAATTAGAAAAACTTATTAATATGATAATCAGATAATTACTCTCAATTTAAACCTGGCTGGTTTTAAGAGTGCAAAGGTAAGTAGAATCGGGGGATATTTAGGATTTTGGATTTCAGTTTTTCCGGGAAAACAGAATTGCAAGGTTCGGGTTGTTTTTTCCTTTAATACAAAGCAAAAAATGTCGGCAGTGGATTTATGAATTGTCAGTAAACCCGGGGATTGGTGGTAAAAACCTCATCCTGATCTTCATTTATGAACCTGTATTTCATAGAAGGTACTCTTAATCAGGAGTTGAGTTGCTGAATAGAGGGGAAGTGTTTTGGCCGCTAGAACCAAAGATGCTCCAGCAGAATCTTTAATCCGATACCAATCAGGATAATACCTCCCAGCATTTCCATTCGCTTACCGAGTTTGTTTCCCGCTTTTTTCCCGAATAAAATCCCAAGCATGGACATGATGTAAGTGATACTTCCGATAATAATTACGGGTAAAAGTATTGCCAGCCACAGCGGTGTATCAGGGGTTTCAATAAATGCGAAACTTACACCAACAATCAGGGCGTCAATGCTGGTTGCCAGCGACATTGTCAGTAAAACAACAGGATCGAGGGGATTGAACGAGTTTCTTTGTTCTTCAGGTTTCAGACTTTCATAAATCATTTTGAACCCCAGGATAGACAGTAATCCAAATGCGATCCAATGGTCGGAGCTAAGGAGATAATTGCGGATTGATATTCCCGCAAACCAACCCATCAGTGGCATTAGCGCCTGAAAAAAAGCCAGTGAGAATGCAATGATACATGCTTTATAAAATCTGATCGATGGCAGCATCAGGCCGCTGCTGACTGATACAGCAAAAGAATCGAAAGACAGGCCGAGCGCAAGCAGGATAAGCGTAACAATTTCCATTTTACCGGTAGATGAGCCGGCAAAAGTAGCTGATTTTATCTAAACCGCAATTAGAAGATTTCGCTATTTGAGCAGATCGGCCTGTTCAAGTTTTTCTAAAATAACGAGAGATCCGGCAACTGATTCACTGAGGTTTGTTCCCGAAAAGGTAGCACCGGATAAGGCATCAATGTCCTGTCCATAAACAGGTATGCTGTCCGGCGAAAAGCCACGGAATGATTTTAGCCATTTTCTACCGGTGACTGCAGTTCCATAAGATGCAGGATAACTTAACACAAAAACATCCGCGATTCTCAGACTGGTGTCAAATACGATTGCAAATTCAAATTCATGATAGCGACCCCATGTTTTATCTGCCAGCAGCCAGCCCAGGTTATTGCTATTTTCACGAATAGCAAACCATTTGCCATCCGAATTCAGAATATCAGGATCTGTAATCTGAGTATCTGCCAGATTAAGTTTGGCGTAAGTCACCTTCCGGCCCGAATAAAGTTCTGACACAGATTTTTCCAGTTTCTTTAAGCTTTCGCGCGTGAGATTTGGGCTGTCAGCTATTAACAGGGATGCAGTAATAAAAATTGCCAGCAATGTTTTCATGGGCCATTCTTAACTTATAAAAGATCCGGGGATGATACCCCGCACCCGTTTTCACTAAACTATTATCGGAAAAATGATAAAAAGTAATTCAGAAGTTAACACCGATACCGGCATTGAATGAAGTATTATATTCATCCTGTCCTTCTTGTTTGGTAAACTGGAAATCAGTTTTGATAACTGCACCTTCAGTTATTTTATAACCAATTCCTGTTGTTATTTCAGTCATATTGTAGGCATTGTTTTTAGGTAAGCCTCCTTCAGTTTCAGCATGCAGATTGTATTTTTCGAACCTGGCAAACAGAATTAGTGGTGAATTTGCTGATTTGGATTTTTGAAAAAGGTTATAGGAAGCCTCAGCATACCAACCACCCATCGCTGAGCCCAGGTCTTTTCCTGTAAACTGATTGTAGGCACCGCTGTTTCCGATGGTACTTAAGATATACTGTCCCCGCAACTGAAGTCCTCCCAGGGTATATCTGGCATCCAACCCGAACATGGCAAGGCTTACCACCGTTGAATCGGCCCTGTTTAACTGAACTTCATTTTCTTTGGATAGGTTATTATAAAGCGTTGACTGCGTTTTTCCAAAGTAACCCGACAAGCCCAGGTTAAGGCCACTTATCGCATAAAAATCGACTTTGGCCGACAGGTTAGGGGAGGAGATAAATGATTCAGCTCCCTTTTGTCTGCCGCTTCTTAAGCCGTTTGGTCCGCCTATTTTTCCTGAACCATCGTAGCTATTGAATCCATTTACCAGGTAAAGTTGATATTTAAGGCTTATCCCTGTCATGTTTCCTGCCATACCAAAACCGATTTCCCGCCAGGTTGTTGGAACGATACGGCTGTCTATTGAAGGTCTTTTTACGCCGTTATATGTGGTAGGTTCATGATATTCATTAACTATACCCATGGGTATAATAAGCAAACCACCTCTCAGCATAATTGCATCGTTGAAACGATGCTGAAGAAAAGCCTGTTCAACCCAAAGTTCTTTAACATGCTCGAACTCAACTTCAGTGAAGAACTCTATTTTGTTGTTGAATTTATAGTTCATCAGCAACACAATGCGCGTTACGTCCAGTTTTCCGTTATTCCGGAGGGAATCATCCAAAGGCTGGGTATAATCAATACTTCCATAAAGTCCCATCATGAGTTTTTTATCGGAGGGTTTGTTCATAAACGACTCTGATAAACTTTGAGGCGGTGTGATTTCCTGTGCAAAAAGCATGTTCACCCATAGTACTCCGGACAATATCAGGATCAGGTTATATTTTTTCATAGTGGACGCAGTTTATATTATTTAGAATAAGACTGAATTAAAACTGCGACAAAAATAGGCCGACTATTCGGGTAATGAAATACCTGAATCAGGGTAATTTTATAAAAGAGGTGGTATAAATAGAAAAACCGGTCATTTGGGGACCGGTTTTCTGAGGTTTCGAGCGGATTCGAACCGCTGTAGAAGGTTTTGCAGACCTCTGCCTAGCCACTCGGCCACGAAACCATTTTGGGGTACAAATGTACTAAAATATTCTGAAAATGGACGTAAAAAATTTATTGTACGTAAAAATCATGTAATCAATAACTTAATCAATTTTCGGTCGTATGTTCAGTGTTTTTAGTTGAATAAATACGGAGGCAATCAGGGCAAAGGCAATTGTTAAATTCGGTGCGGAGTTTTTCCGCTGCGGCCGGAGTTAAAGTATAATCAAAGCACCAGCAGCCAGCCGCATGCAGACACTCAAAGGTTTTATAGCAGCGGGGGCAGGTTTTTACTGTAGGAATAGCTGGGTCATTCATAAATATCATCGCTGCTTAATGTGACACAAACCCTGTCCATTTTTCCACCCAAAGGTGGATTTAGCTTTGAAATTTTCACTTCAGCATCGGTAACATCCGGAAAACGGGCATGAACAGCTTGTAGAATGCGGTGAGCAACATGTTCCAACAAATGGGATTTATGCTCCATTTCTTTCTTAACTGTTTCGTAAACACTCAGATAATTGACCGTATCGTGCAGATTGTCACTTCTTTCAGCCTGGCGGGTATCGACCTGTATAAATAAATCGACCATAAAGCGGGTGCCGATTACCTGCTCTTCCTTAAAATGGCCGTGGTAGGAAAAGAATTCCATGCCTTCGATTGAGATCATGCCCATAGTTGGTGGTTTTAAGCAAAGATAGCCAAAAGGGAAGTAAAAACGAAAAATATAAACCTGCCAGGCGGGTAAAAATTTTTGTTTCCGAAGTTGATGCCGGATATCGGATGTCCCAATGGTTTTCGGTTCCGGATTGGAACTTTTTTTATTGTTGACAGAAATAGGGTCATCAAAATTTTTTTACGGAATTCATTTTATCAATAAGAATTCTTTCATTTTCTGCGAAGAAAGTAGCTTTCTGGTAACATCTATAAGCCCAATTGTTAAAGATATGTTAAAGTAACCAATTGGATATCAGTTAAATTGAACTATATATGGCTATAACAAGTTTAGTATAGGATTTTATTAATAAAATTAATGAGATCAAATGGATAAATCAGGATTTGTAGTTATTTAATGATAGAATAAAGTTCAAGTGATTTGGAATTGCAATGCTAATTAAAAGCTAAAATTCAGAGGATTGATGATTAAATTCTGATACCTGGATACATCTTACTTCTTTTTGAATACAATGGATTTGTTGAATAATTGGATGTGAATGACTTAGCTTGCCAACTCATTCAGGCAGGTTCGGTTAGTGAAAATAATTACAACAAATATATTCATATGGACTATGCCTTTGCACCGGGCACTACAGGTTACGACAATATCATGAAGGACCTGTTTAACCAACGCCCAAACACTACCCTGATAAATCAGGCCGGAATAACCCGGGTAGATCAGTTTATTGACCATCTGGAAACAAGCGGAGGAGTGACCCGTCCGGTTGAGGATATGATTATCGCTTCTCATGGCAATGATGGCGGTTGGTTGCAGATTCAGTTTGCCGATATTGATGCAGATGGAAATGGGAACCCTGATACCAATACTACCTATGAATTGCTGGAAATTGCCGACTCGACGAATGTTGGAGATATTCCTGCCATTGTTTTGGGTGCTGCAAGCAAGTTTCATATAAAAGGCTGCAAAATCGGCCAGAATTATGCAGTACCATTTGTTCAAAAAATCAAAGCTGCACTTGGGGGGGTAGTTCCGGTTACAGCGCCAAAACATTTTCATGAAGTTTGGTTCAGGACTGACCTTGGCGTGCTTGAATTCCTGGGATACGATTTCAGCGTAGTACAGGCGATTGCCTTTGCCAACCGGAATGCCCTGCTTGCTGCATTCGGAGCTGCAGGTCTTGTATTTATTGATAATAGCGCCATCCCTGCTGATTACTGGAGAACCAACATACCAACCCAGGTCGGTACCGGCCGGATAACAATGAGGTATACTGTCAACCTCAGTCCGGCCCTGATTCCCACCAGTGGCAGTGCAATGAATTCACTCAGGCTTACCATAGACAATAGTTTCAGGCACGATGCCGAACGCTTCACTTTTACAGTTGGCTATGGAACGGGTTCACCTCCGGCAACAGATACCGCAAAAAAGGCTGATATGAAAACCAGTATGGCGGGAGAACCGGCTTTCCAGGCAACACATCCTTTTCCTATGTATGCCCGCTTAGAATACGATAACCTGGACCAATTCGTTGACGGGCATACCTGGGCATTCACCTATGACAGGAATAGTCACAATATGCGCTGTGTGGGAACCCGCCATCGTTACACCCTGATCGTGCCCATTACCGATCCGGCCAACAACAATCTTTTCTACAATTTTTATCCTTATGCCGGCAACCCAACCCCGGTAACAAAGCAGTTGCTGGAATCGGATGCCAGGTTTTTCCTGACTGTCTGATCCCGGGAATTTATCCGGAGTTCATTTTCATAATAATACGCTACCATGGAAAATAATCGTGAAACCCTGGTCGTTCTCGCTGAAGAGATCGCGTCTGTATTCGTTCCACTCAAAGATGCACTTGCCGGTCCCCGGGAATTTACTGCCTTTATGGCTGAACTTGGCTGGGACATTCTGACTTTACCGGCACCTGTTCAGAACCTGGGTGCTGCGGTTCAGGGGATCATTGATACATTGGAAGCAGGTGACCTGGACAGCGCCAGTGTACCGGGTCTTATGGCAAAGATAACCGGTCTGGTAAGCAGTATCAAAGATCTCGGCACCAATCCGGCTGGCTGGTTGCCAGGTACAGTGGACCTGAACGAATTTAAAAATGAATTTCCTGCGCAGCTTATCCAAACCCTGCTGGTTGAATATCTTGAAGGAAATCAGGCAAAGGTGGGAAGGGTGTTATCAGCCATAGGCATTATTCGGGTTAGTTTCCAGGCGGCTCAGCCGGCAAAAAAGCGCATCCCATACTTTAAAAAGGAGATTGCACTGGCCGACCTTGGTAATTTCTTCACTGACCCAACAGCAGTCTTTACAAATGCTTATCAATGGGGAACTCCTGCATTTAAAGCAGATGCACTCTGGGATAACTTCTTCAGGCTGGGATCTGCTTTTGGTTTTACTGTCAGGCAGGAAGCCATTCATCCGGCAGTAAAGGCTGCACTCACGAATGGTGCAATTGACCCATCGAAAATCAAACCGCTGCAGCTTAAGTTCATTCTGTTGGAAGACAACTCCAGCCCCCTTCACTTTTCCACAGGGGTTGCGGTTTATTTACTGCCCCAAACTGCCTTAAAAATGCCGGGTATTGCTTTCCTGCCATTCGCCAGCGGGGGAGTAGCAGA
>JAAXUD010000630.1 GCA_013336205.1 Lentimicrobium sp.
AAAAGCCCTGGGCCTATTTCATCGACCCATGGAATGTTTTTGATTTTATCATTGTAGCGGTCTGCTTTATACCCCACATAGATACGCATTTTGTAACTGTGCTCAGGCTGGCACGGATCCTCCGGGTCTTCAGGGTTATCTCAATTTTTCCCAGGCTTCAGCTTTTGGTAAATGCGCTCCTGAAAAGCATTCCTTCAATGGGTTATGTCGTGGTTTTGCTTTTTCTTGTTTTCTATATCTATGCTGTTTTGGGTAGCTATTTATTTGCAAATACTGATCCGGTTCACTTCGGATCGCTGCATATTTCCATGATAACTCTTTTCAAGGTTTTAACCCTTGAAGGCTGGACGGATATTATGAACATACAACTTTACGGCACCCCTGATCCGGCAGCCGGATATTCGATGAAGCCCGTTTCGTATGCATCGTTGTTCTATTTTGTATCATTTATTCTGCTTGGTGCAATGATCATTATGAATCTGTTTATAGGTGTGATCATGAACAGTATGCAGGAGAGCCAAAACGATCTTCAGAAAGCTTTGGTGAAAAAGCAAGTATCAGAAACGGGAACTCAATCGGTTCTTTCTGACCTTGAAAACAAAATAGATGACCTTAAACTCGATATTCAGAAATTAAATGAACTTTTAAAAAAATAAAACATGGAAAACTCTATTTGGCTTTGGGTAGGATTTAACGCATTTGTGCTCCTGATGCTTGCTTTGGATCTGGGCGTATTTCACCGGAAGGCGCATGAGGTAAAATTCAGGGAGGCCATCACCTGGAGTGCGGTCTGGATTATGCTTGCACTTATTTTTAATGCCGGTGTATGGTATTATTTTGGTGAAGTAAAAGCCATTGAGTTTTTAACCGGATATATCGTCGAGAAATCTCTCAGCGTTGACAATATCTTTGTTTTTGTATTGATTTTTACCGCCTTCCAGGTACCTGCAATATACCAGCATAAGGTTCTTTTCTGGGGTGTTCTGGGTGCCCTGGTCATGCGCATCATATTTATTTTCGCCGGTGTTGCTTTGATCACCAAGTTTCATTGGATTATATATGTTTTTGGCATTTTCTTAATCTATACAGGAATTAAAATCGCCAAGGATAAAGGAACAAAAGTTGATGTTGAGAACAATTTCATAGTGAAGTATTTCCGTAAATTCATTCCGGTGACCTCCGGCTACGTCAATTCCAGTTTTTTGGTAAAGCTGGACAATAAATGGCATGCAACGCCCCTGCTGGTTGTGCTGATTCTTATTGAAGTTACCGACCTGATATTTGCGGTTGATTCTATACCGGCAATTCTGGCAATCACCAGTGATCCGTTTATCGTTTATACCTCGAATGTGTTTGCTATACTGGGTTTGCGTTCGCTCTATTTTGCCCTTGCAGGCTCCTTAAAGTATTTTACTTACCTGCATTACGGTCTTGCTTTAATATTGGTATTTGTCGGAATTAAAATGCTGATCTCTGAATTCTATAAACTCAATCCTTTCCTTTCACTTGGCATAATTGGCGTTATTCTTGCCGGTAGCATAGCCGCCTCTTTTATCTGGCCGGCAAAAGAAAAAGAATAATTATTGGTAAACCAATGCAGGTAAGGAGTGAATTTAAGTATGATTTTGTGCCCCTTAAAATCGGATATGGGGTTTCAATTGTTGTTAGGGAGTAATCTCAAAGTCAGGATATTTTATTAGCGCAATAACTATTCATTTATATAAAAGCAACTGAAGTATCAGGCCATCTGACGGCATTCGGGCTTGTTATTATTCTTATCTTTGTTCTGACTATGGGGTTAGGCGTTAACCGACTTTAACAAGCTGATAACTCCCGGAATTACAAGTTCAAAGTCTAAAGTCTAAAGTCTAAAGTAAAAAGTACCTGCTAACTTTGTATTGGTTTTCAGAATGCAAACTCACTTCTGCTATGATTAATCTATCGGTTTATGTTTAAAGTTCTGCTTGCCATCGGTTCGGGTAGTTTTCTTGGCGGAATAGCACGTTACCTGCTTTCACGGGGTATTCAAAATTCCGTGATTTCATCTTTTCCTTTCGGAACCTTCTGGGTTAATATTATCGGGTGTTTTCTGATAGGATTATTTTTTGGCCTGTCCGAGCGCGGAAATCTCAGCAATGCCGAACTCAGGCTTTTCCTGACTGTTGGATTCTGTGGTGGGTTTACCACCTTTTCTACCTTCTCGAACGAAAATCTATCATTGCTCAGGGATGGTAGTTTTCTTTATTTCAGCCTGTATGCAGGACTGAGTGTGTTCCTCGGTTTGTTGGCAACATTCGGCGGCAATGCGCTGACTAAAGTGTTCTGATTATGAAATTTCCAGAAGCGCAATGTTCCTTGAAAACACATAGATTTCACTCATTGCTTATTGTATTTGACCTGTTTAATAAGAATTAAGTATTAGCGGATGAGAAACAATTCAGAAGTCATGCGATTGCGGATTTATATCAGCAATACTGACAAATTCAGGCATACGCTGCTAAGCGAAACCCTGGTGTTTGCAGCCAAACGGTATGGATTGGCCGGAGCCACCGTAATCAGGGGAAGTATGGGCTTTGGCTCGAGCAGTGTGGTGCATTCTTCCAAATTCTGGGAGATCACCGATAAGCTTCCTGTGGTTGTGGAAAT
>JAAXUD010000631.1 GCA_013336205.1 Lentimicrobium sp.
AGTTGATGGTTTTTATTGGTTCCGGGGGTGGATTGGCGTTTGCTTCAGCCGCTTTCAGATATTAATAGTTGCTCCTGCTTGTCTTCAAACTATCAGATAGGAGTATAGGTCAAAAAATAAACAGTCTAATAAAGTAAAAGCGAGAAATTGGCAACATCGGCACAAGTAACAGGCGCATGGATTTTAGTGATTCTCTATATGGGAATTATTCTGTTTTTCGTTATACGGGGCGCACTCAGGATTAAAAACATCTCTGATTATGCCATAGGAAATATAGTGTTTTCTCCGACTACAGTTGCACTTTCCCTGGCTGCCAGTATGACCAGTGCCGCAACTTTTGTAATCAATCCGGGATTTATTGCCAATTATGGAATAAGCGGAATCATATCCTATGGAATTGTATTGCCCCTGGCCGCGGTTATTTCTCTGGCAATCCTTACTAAAAGTTTCAGAAAGTACGGGCAATCGGTGAAAGCGCTTACCCTTGCCCAATGGATTGGCGAAAGATATAAAAGCAGGAATTATGCGCTGTTTATGGGGTTTCTGGCGCTGCTGCTGATTACCTTTATTGTGCTGATTGCGGTTGCTATAACCCAGGTTCTGTCTAAAGCCCTGAATGCAGATCCTTACATTGTATTGATCGCAACTGTGGTATTTATATTCGGATATATGATGTTTGGCGGTGCCAACAGCATGGTATATACCAATACCATACAGGCAATTATAATGATTATAGTTGCTGTGATATTGCTGACCTCGGGTTATGAGCATTTTAGTGAAGGAATTGGTCAGTTTATGCGAAAACTGGCGGCAATTGATCCGGCATTGACTAAGGCAACGAATCCGGCAAGTCTTCTGTTCCGCGATTTTTATGAAATTATCTTTGCCCAGGCGATTGTAGGAATTGCGATCGTAGTTCAACCACATATAATCACGAAATCACTGTTGTTAAAAAAGGAAAGTGATGTAAACAAATATCTGTTTGTTGCAATTGCCACTGAACTCCTTTTCTTTTCCATTGTGATTACCGGTCTTTATGCCCGTATTACATTCCCGGATCTGACTGCAGGGGGTGTAACTTTAAAAAATGATACAATTATTCCTACTTATGTAATGCAAATCTTTTCAGATGGAAATCTTGCAGTGGTAATTGGTTTGATTGTTGTACTTGGTCTTTTATCAGCTGGCATTTCCACACTTGAAGGATTGATTCAATCTGTTTCAACTACCATTACTTCGGATATCATAAAACCATTGACCGGAAACTGGTTAAAAACGGATAAGGCGATTATTACACTCAATCGGATTGTCATCATTTTAATTGGTATTGTTACCATATGGTTATCATGGCAGCAGATTGCCAAACCCAAACTCAGTGTTGGTATTTTTGCCCAGAATGGAGTGTATGCTTATTTCGCTTCGGCTTTTGTTCCGGTAATCTTTGGAATTTATTATCAAAAAATGAAAGCATCTGTTGCTTTGGCAGGATCAGCCATCGCGTTTAGTGTGCATTTTATTGTGTATTATCTTATGCCGTATTTTGTGAATAGCCACAACATGACTTTTGGTTTCTTTACCCGGTATCTTGAAGGTCCGGTTCGTAACCCTGCGATTGCCTGCTCTACTGCTGTTGTAATTTCAACTATTGCCGTGCTGATAATGATACTGATAGATAAGTCAAAAACCGAAAAAACTGCTCAGTCATGATAACAACCGATTGGTCAGCCAAATGGTCAGAATATAATCCGGATAAAGTTGCTGTCATGGAATATGAGACAGGCAATGAACTTACCTATGCGCAGCTTAATAAATTGGGGAATAGTTTCTCGGGCTTATTTATTTCAAAATATAGTTTAAAAAAGGGCGACCGTGTTGCCATCCTTGCTGAGAACTGCCTGGAGTATATTTATCTGCTTGCTGTGGCCCAGAAAACCGGAATTATTTTGGTTCCATTAAATTACAGACTTACACCCCGTGAAATCGAATTCCTGCTCACAGATTGTGAACCAGCTGTATTGATAACCGAAGATAAATTTCTGGATAAAGTTCAGCAGACGTCTGTATATCAAAATATTGAACATAAACTCTCCCTGGCAGAAGTAATTGCAACGCGAGAAAGGTTTCTGGCCGTTACAGAGACTCAAGCATTCTCAGCAAAAGCTGTTTCCCAGGATGATGCCGCCCTGATAATCTATACAAGCGGCACTACCGCTTTTCCCAAAGGCTCTGTTTATACCCATGGGATGATGTTCTGGAACAGCATCAATACTCAGATGAGGCTTGATATTACAGCTGATGACCGCTCTGTAAATATTGCACCGCCTTTTCATACCGGAAACTGGAATGTATTGCTTACCCCATTTCTGCATCATGGCGCTTATACGCTTATAATGAAAAGTTTTGATGCAGATAAGGTGCTTGAAATACTTGAGAAAGATAATCTTACAATATTCTGGGCAGTACCAACCATGTTGAAAATGATGGCCGATTCTGCTTTGTTCAATCAGGTAAACCTGAGTAAAATCAGGTATTTTATTGTTGGCGGTGAGGCGATGCCAGTGCCGTTGATAGAAAAATGGCACAGCAAAGGTGTTCCCATACGCCAGGGCTATGGACTTACAGAGGTTGGACCGAATGTAACTTCA
>JAAXUD010000137.1 GCA_013336205.1 Lentimicrobium sp.
AGCATCCAGGAATGTTTGGGATCAATTTCATAGTCCTTTTCCATTACCCTGCTCAAAAGCAGTTTATACATATATTCATGTGGGAAATATCGCTCTCCGGCGGACTGGGCATCTTTCCAAATCTTTTCAATATGGTGCTGTATCCTGCGGAAGGCTTCTTCTTCAGGAATACAGGTATCAGTCACGCGGTTGAGCCCTTTGTCAAGTAATTCATACTCCTGCTGAGGGGTTAGATCACGGTAATTGGGAACCCTTTTATAGTGGCTGTGGGCCACCAGGTTCATGATATCTTCTTCCAGGTTTGCACCGGTGCAACTGATGATCTGCACCTTATCCTGCCTTATCATTTCGGCAAGTGAAATACCCAGTTCGGCAGTACTCATAGCGCCAGCAAGGGTAATCATCATTTTACCACTTTCGGCAAGATGGGTTTCATAGGCTTTTGCTGCATCAATAACGGTTGCGGCATTGAAATGCCTGTAATGATGCTCAATAAATTGTGAAACAGGACCTCTGTTCATGAGTTTGATTTTTTTTGCAAAGATAGGATTTTTGGGTTGAGATAGGTGACTGACTCAAGTATAAGTGCTCAATTATACTATATTGTACCTGGGTTCCCTTTGGTATTTTTATTCATCCTGGTAAAAAAAAAGCTCCCTTTGAGGGAGCTTTTAAGTTATCAGTGAAAAAGAACTAGTTCTTCATCAGCTTCTGAGTTAACTGGTTACCTTCTTTATCAGTAAAAGTAACGAAATATAATCCGTTGCTCAATGATGAAGTGCTGATAGAGGTTTCGTTGGAGGTCATTTCATAATTTCCGACAACCTGACCAAGCATAGATGTAATATTTACACGGCTGATGTTAGCAGTAGTTTTGATGAACAACTCGCTGTTAACCGGATTAGGATACATCTGAATTTTACCATTCAAAGGATTGTTAGGAACTGAAAGCAGACCGTCAACACCCCATTTGTAGGTTATATTGCAACTTCCGGCAACTTCATAAACCCTGTCTCCACCAGGAGCAGTATCGCCGGTACCCCAGCCTATGCCCTGGAAAAATTTGAAAGCAATTACGCCGTCAGGTAAAGCCATAGTGATAGAGTAAATTTTATCTCCATCAGTGTCAAGCATTTCGTTGTTGGCGTTGGTTCCTGGTTCATTCCATGTACCATAGATTCCTCCAAGCGTACCTGCAATAAATACCTGGGTACCTTCAACCATTCCTGATTCCGACATATCAACGTTAATAGTCTGTGAAGCAGGAGTGATAGGATTAGGATCGTTGTTGAGGATAAAATCATCAAAATAGATGGTGATATCTTCTGTTAAGGCCAATGGATCTTCGAAGTCAGGCATAAATACAATAGTAGGAAATACGCCTGTACCTGCATTTAAGTCAAATACAAAATCTTCCCATACGCCTGTATTTACCTGTGCAACAGTAGATGCAACTTCAATGTTATTACCTGTGCCGCTTTCTATTTTGAATTTAATAGGGCTAACGCGGGGTTTCCATACTTTAACGTGCATGTACTTGTTTGTGGTAACATCAACAGGAGTGCCTGAATAAAATCCACCCCAGGGAACACCGTCTTTATCGCGGTTGAATTTAATAACGTAGTCACTGAGGTTAACACCGGTTGGATCAGGGTTTGGAAGAATTGAAAAATAGCTGAGGTCTTCAGCACCACCTGTCATAATGTTTAGTGGCATAAATTCATAATCATCCATTAACTGAACAGGAGCACTTCCAACGGCAGGATCGTTGTTCACATACAGATCATCAAAATACAAAGTGATGTCTTCTGTCAATGTAAGTGGAGTCTCAAAATCCGGGATGAGCACTATTTTTACGTATTCGCCGCTAACAATGCTCATATCGAAAACCAATTCTTCCCATTGACCAACTATGGTCTGAGGCTGCATTGAAAAAACATCACCAGAGTTACCGCCTTCTTTTTCATATTTGAAAACAACAGGACTAATACGTGGCTTCCAAACTTTTACGTGAACGTATTTGTTCGCAGTTACATCAACAGGGGTTGGAAGGGTAGCATACCAACCTGCCCATGGGTCACCGTCGAAACCGCGTACCATTTTAACTACATTTGGGCTGGTATTAATTCCGGAAGGGTCTGGGTTAGGAATAACAGTTAACGAACCGTTAGTTCCACCGGAAAAAAGACTCATTTTAATGCACTCAAAGTCTTCAATGGTTTGAGCCATCGTAAAGCCTGTATAAGTGAGCATTAACATCATAATAAAAGTAATTTTTCTCATAATTTAAAGGTTTTGGTTAGTATTTGTTTGCTATCGACAAATATAGCTTTTATTTTATTGTATATCTGATTTTTCCAAGAAATTTAACAAAAAATTGACAGGTTTTTAAATTTTTAACATTTGGAATAAATTTAGACCTTATTCTATCATTATTTTAGTAAAACACTCTCTTTTCTTTGACAATGCGTTACGTTCTTGCAAGCTAAACACACTATTTCGTGATGAATTAAGAATATAAAATAAATAGTATAAATTTTAGTAAAGTATTTTTGTTATTCACGCTTTTCGGTTTATTCAGCACTAAAGCTATCGTTTTTAAAAAAATATGAAATTTTTTCAAATAATTGAAATACAGTAATTTACGCAGGTTTGAAAATTTTCGGGATACTTTCATTTCTCATTCAGACTGGACAGTATTTCGGAAAGTGCTATCTTTATAGCTCAATTTGAAAGCGATTTGTTTTTCTGCCTTTAGGAATTTGGCTCAAATAGCCTGTTGTCGGATAACCAGATTCAAAAAAAAAGCGGGAATTTTATGACCAATCCGGTTAGGCTTATTCGTGAATTGTGTAAGAATACACACCTGCTTGTTTTATTTTTTTTCTTGTTTTATCATCCATTTATTAAGTTCACGCCGGGTCAATCTTCAGATCAGCATACAGACCTGACTGTCGATCTTGGTAATCGTTATTTTGATGCAGTTGACTATTTGCTGAAAAATACATGGATGTCTGATACCATAAAGCAGCAAAAGATTCAACCGGCTTTTGCCTTTGGTATTGTTTTTCCCGGGTTGGCTAAGTATTCTGCTCTACGCGACTTAATGGAAACCGGTGCTACTAAAATGCTGTATGTTCAGTCTGGACGAAAATATGCGCACTATGCCATCGGGCGTTTTCAACTAAAGCCATCTTTTGCCGAGCAAATAGAGCGGAACATGGTCAGACAGAAAATGAGTCAGTTTAAATTTAATCTTACCAATACCCAGAAAGCCAGAGGTGAAAGGGTACGGCGACTTGATTCCCAGGAATGGCAGGTTAGATATCTGGTCATGTTTATCCGCTTAATGGATAAGCGGTTTAAACACATAGTCTGGAAAACGGAAGATGATAAGCTCAGGTTTTATGCAACTGCTTTCAATGTTGGATTTAACCGTGATGAAAGAACGATAAGAAGGATGATGTCGACCCGATCTCTTTTAAGGCACTCGAAGGATGCAAAATCAAAATACCGGTATGGCGATGTTGCGCTTTATTTTTATTCAAATGATGGATATCGTTTTATGGCTGATCTGAATGACGATTCATAAACACCCAAATAATTCAGGGGATTTTTGGTAATAAAAAAATCCAGTGTATTTGCTCCCTATCATTTTTTGTGATTATTATTGTGTCTTGCTATTTTAAATTCCAGCTAATCTTTGTAATAGTTAAATTGCTTCTGAAATAAGATGTTGAATTATAATCTTTTATGGTTAAAACAAAGAGGGACACTAAATATCAGTGTCCCTCTTTGTTTTAAAATATTCAGCGACTAGTATCCCGGATTCTGGGTTAGATTACCTTCAGAAAGATCGATCAATTCCTGGGGTACCGGGAAAAGCTCATTTTTGTTGGGTGTGAATCCTTTACCGGCAAGAACAGTGGCAGCCTGACCTGTGCGGACCAGGTCAAAGAAACGATCACCTTCCATGGCAAGTTCAAGTCTGCGTTCTCTCAGAACATCATCGAGGGATGGAGAAGCGATTTCAGGAAGACCAACCCTTGACCGCACCTGATTAAGCGGACCAGCTGCTCCACCTGTATTTCCCTGGCGAATCATAGCTTCGGCCTGGATAAGCAGGACCTCAGCATATCTGAGTACCCGGATATTCTGGCCTGAGCCGTAAGGGCCGACAACCTGATAGCTGGGTGGGTAATAGGCTTTTCCATTGTATCTGGGTCTTGATACACCTTCAAGCGCATCTACTCCGATGATGAAATCCCCGTCTTGTGTAATATCTCCCTTGTAAAGAATGGTTGCAGCTTTGCGCTGGGTGTCGCCTGCAGCATCGAATGCTGCAGCCAGATCATCAGTAGGAATATTAAATCCCCAGCCCCATTGTCCACGAACAGATTGGACTTCAGCATGCTGGCAAAAAGAAACACCATCATCTCCTTCAACTTGTTGTGCCTGAATTTCAAAAAGAGATTCAGGTCCGTTTTCTGTAGGAACCCTGAATACATCATAAAAATCAGGAATTAATGAATATTTATTCGAGCTCACGATTTCACCTGCAAGTCTCTCTGCATCAGCATATCTTTCCAGATAGAGATACACTTTGGAAAGGATTCCTTTGGCAGCGCCGGAGGTTGCACGACCTTTATCTGCATTGTCGTATGAATCGGGTAATATACTGATTGCGTCAAGAAGATCTGCTTCTATCAGCGCGTATACCTGGTCTTTTGGTGTTCTGAAGTTGATTTCCGGACCAACAGGAACTTTGGTTGGTGTTGGAACATCACCGTACGCACGGACAAGATCAAAGTATATAAGTGCTCTCAGGAATTTAGCTTCCGCGATCAGCCTTGTTTTCAGGCTTTCATTCATGGTTATTTCAGGGATATTGGAAATAGACTGATTGCAAAGGTTAATTCCTCTGTACCGGCCGGCCCAATAATCTTTCACAACGAACTGGCTGGGTGTGTAAGCGAAGTTCTCGTAATCATTGATGAATGAAGCATCACCAACGGCACTTCCTTTCATGGAATTGTCTGATGGCACTTCCTGCATAATGATGTAGGCAAATGCGACCATTTCCCATCCGCGCAGATGAGCGTAAATGGAGTTTACTGACTGAACGGCATGTTCTTCGGTTTCGAAAAATCCTTCAGCCGGGATTGATCCTTCGGGAGGGAATTCAAGGTAGTCCTTGCATGAACTGAACGAGAATACGACAAGGAGCATTAGTGCATATATCCACTTATTTGCTTTCATAATTGCTTGATTTAATAGGTTAAAAATTAACATTTACTCCAAAATTGTAAGTTGCCGACATCGGATAAACATTCAGGTCGATGCCTTGCGAAGTTGCTGAACTGCTGGCAATTTCAGGAGTAAAGCCATTGTATTTAAAAAAGGTAAATGGATTTGAAGCGTTGGCATAAAAGCGAATGCTCTTAACGCCAAGTTTAGTCACAACATTTACCGGGATAGTATAGCCAAGTTGGAGATTCCTGATTTTGAAGAAACCGCCATCTTCAATATACCATGAGTTGGGATACATGTTTTCACCAGTCAGGTCAGCTGAAGGATAACTGGTTGAAGTACCTTCCCCATGCCAACGGTTTTCATAGAAATCAAGGTCATAATTTTCATTACCAAGTCGTTGTGCCCGTTTGGCGTTGTAAATTTTGTTTCCGCCCTGGGCGTAGAGGTCAATGCTGAAATCGACACCTTTATACTCAAGGGTTGTATTGAATCCTATCATATATGTTGGTAATGCACTGCCTAAAAACACACGGTCTTTGGCATCGATGATTCCATTTCCATCCACATCTTCGAATTTAAAATCACCGGGTTTAGCATTTGGCTGTATTGGTGTACCTTCAAATGCATAGTTATCGATTTCATCCTGATTCTGGAAAATACCTAAAACATTCCGGCCATAATAAGTTCCGATAGGCTGTCCAACAACTGTATATGTTGAGAAAAATCCACCTACCGGTAAACTCCCGCCATAAAGTCCAAGTGTACCTTCAATCAGTTCTTTTACTTCATTTTTATTGTAGGTATAGTTACCATTTACCGAATATTTCAGGCCACCAACTTCATCAGCCCAGCCAAGGGTTAATTCGATACCACTATTGAGGAAGTCACCATTATTTTGTAGATAACTACCTGAAGTTCCGGCTGTCGCAGAAAGGGTTGTCGGGAAAATACCATCGACAGTAGTACGGTGATAATAGTCAATTTCAAATGATAGTTTGTTGTCAACAGCCAGTCCTTCAAAAGCAAAGTCATATTCACTGACTTTCTCCCATTTAAGTGTCGGAGGTACAGCGGTAGTCAGATTGGCGCCTTCTGCAATTACTATGTTGCCGCCTTCTCCAAAAGCGGTAGACAATGTACCTCCTTTAGCAATAGTAAGTGTGTAGATATTGGCCGGGATTCTGTTATTACCGGTTATCCCATAGCTGGCTCTGAATTTGAGGTAATCAAAGATATCCTGATCTTTCATAAAATCTTCATTCGTGATTACCCATCCGAACCCAACTGAAGGGAAAAGGTCGTAACGCTCATCTTCAGGGAAAACGGAACTTCCGTCATAACGCAGCGTTCCGGTGAACAGGTATTTATCCATATAGTTGTAGGTGGCGCGACCAAAGTATGATAAGGAAGTTATTTTTGAACCATCATCACTTACACTGGAAGTTTCCTGGTCACCCAGCTTAAGATAGAGAGATTGATCACCAAAATCCTCAACTCCCTGACGGCTTCCATTCATACCCAGGTATTGATAATTTTGGGCTGAAATTCCTGCCATAGCGGTGAACTTATGTTTGCCTATGATTTTATCGTAAGTAAGTGTATTATCGAAATATCCATCTACAGAATAACTCATTGAACGGCTTAATGTGCGGAGCGTGTCATACTGGGTAGACGATACAAAATACTCAGGTGTGTAATTTCTGTTACGGTTATTGCCATAATCCATGCCATAGGAAGACTTGAATTTCAGATCTTTCATAATCTTAAGCTCGGCATAGGCACTACCAATAAAGCGAATGCCATTTGATTGGCTGTTGTAATAATTCAACTGGGCGGCGGGATT
>JAAXUD010000632.1 GCA_013336205.1 Lentimicrobium sp.
TGATTACCGATCTTAGTGGAAAAACGGTCCTTGAAGATAGTTTTTCGGTCACTCTGATTTACAGGATTAATCTAAGTAATCTTCCAAGGGGGATTTACCTTATGCGCGCTTCTAATAGTGAAAGCCAGATAGTAAATAAGCTTATAGTTCAATAAAAATAAAACCAGGTTTGATTATTACGTAGTAAGGGAGGTGACACGGGGTCACTTCCCTTTTCTTGTTCTAAAAATGACTGAAAACAAAAACAATTGGTAGTTTATTCATTTACACTCTTTGTGATTGGTTAAATTTTGATAAAATATACAAAAAGATCAATCTGCCTGGGCGGGCCTTTTTAAAATAGAATTAGCATATACCTGAATTTAGTACTGTTGGTATATTCTTTCAATTCCCTGAGGAAGATCCATTTTACTTTTCCAGCCTAATGATTCTAATTTTGAAACATCCAAAAGCTTTCTTGGTGTACCATCTGGTTTGGTTGTATCAAAAACGAGTTCACCTTTAAAACCTACAATATTCTTAATAAGTAAAGCAAGATCTCCAATGGTCACTTCTTTACCTGTCCCAATATTAATATGGCAATTGCGAATCTCATTCTTTCCTGAAATTTCAAATCCACTTTTAAGGTCTTTGAAATCAAGGTTTTCCATTAGAAAGACACAGGCATCAGCCATATCATCACTCCAGAGAAATTCACGCAATGGTTTCCCCGAACCCCAAAGTTCCAATTTCACCTGACTACTACCCTGCTGTTCTGAAAGAGAAATTCCATGCAATTTAAGATATCCCAGTATTTCATCTTCAGAGGACTTCCCATCTACTTTATTAGACCCGTATCTGGCAATATCGGACCTGATTCCATCTATGTCTCCTCTTTCAAGACATTTACTTAAATGTATTTTTCTGATCAAAGCAGGAAGAACATGAGAATTATCAAGATGGTAATTGTCATTATATCCATAGAGGTTTGTTGGCATTACCGAAATGAAATTTGTACCATACTGAAGGTTGTATGATTCACACATTTTCATTCCGGCAATTTTTGCAATGGCATAAGGTTCGTTGGTATACTCCAGTTCGCTACTCATTAAACAATCTTCATGCATTGGTTGAGGTGCATTTTTCGGATACACACAACTACTTCCCAGAAACAACAATTTTGAAACTTTATTCAGGTATGACTGATGAATCAAATTATTCTGAATCTGCAGGTTCTCATAGATAAATTGAGCCCGATAGGTGTTATTTGCCATAATACCTCCAACCTTAGCTGCAGCTAAAAAAACGTATTCTGGTTTAACTTCCTGAAAAAATGAAGCTACAGAATGCTGATCAATCAGATCAACCTGAGCATGTGTTCTGACAATCAGGTTCTTATAACCTTTTTGTTCCAGATTCCGCACAATAGCACTACCCACCAGACCCCGGTGCCCGGCAATGTAAATTCTACTTTCTTTATTCATTCAGAGCAGATTATTCAAAATAACTTAATGTTTTATACCCACCATCCTGAAGATACTTGTCTTTTTTCATCAGGTGTAAATCACTCTCCATCATATCTTTTACAAGACCCTGAAGGTCATATTCAGGTTCCCAGCCCAGTTTTGTTTTCGACTTTGTCGGATCGCCGATCAACAATTCAACTTCCGTTGGTCTGAAATACGATGGATCCACTGCCAGCACTTCTTTCCCGACAGGTAGCTGGAATTCCTGATTTGAACAGGATTTAACAAATGCCTTTTCATTGACGCCTTCACCACTGAAACTAAGTTCAATGCCTACTTCGGCAAAAGCCAGGGCAACAAAGTCACGAACCTCGGTGGTAACACCGGTCGCAATCACAAAATCGTCAGGCTTGTCCTGCTGAAGAATGAGGTACATTGCCTTTACATAATCCTTGGCATGTCCCCAGTCGCGTTTTGCTGAAAGATTACCGAGATAAAGCTTATCCTGCATCCCCAGTGCAATGCGTGCCACAGCCATTGTAATCTTGCGGGTTACAAAGGTTTCTCCCCTGATGGGCGACTCATGATTGAATAAAATACCATTTGAAGCAAATATCCCATAAGCTTCGCGGTAGTTTACCGTAATCCAGTAGGCGTAAAGTTTTGCCACAGCATAAGGGCTGCGGGGATAGAAAGGCGTTTTTTCACTTTGCGGAACTTCCTGCACCAGTCCATATAATTCGCTGGTCGAAGCCTGGTAGATGCGGGTTTTTGCACCAAGGCCAAGTAATCTGATCGCTTCAAGGAGACGGAGCGTTCCGATTCCATCGGCATCTGCCACATATTCCGGTGAATCAAAGCTGACTTTCACATGAGACATAGCAGCCAGATTGTAAATTTCATCCGGCTGGACTTCCTGAATTATCCTGATTAAATTTGACGAATCGGTCATATCCCCATAATGCAATACAAAATTGCGGTTCTCTATGTGTGGATCCTGATACAAGTGATCGATTCTATTGGTATTAAACAATGAGCTACGGCGCTTAAGACCGTGAACAATGTAATTCTTTCGTAACAGAAACTCTGCCAGATAAGCGCCATCCTGACCTGTGACGCCCGTAATCAAGGCTACTTTTTGTCCCATATAAGAGTATTAATTAATTTATAATCAGTTACAAATCTACTAAAAGAAAA
>JAAXUD010000138.1 GCA_013336205.1 Lentimicrobium sp.
TATGCCGCTGAAATGAACGTTAAGCTGGCTTCATCATGGAACAATCCCTCTTTTGAAGGCGCATTTATTCCTGTTGAGAAAAATGTTAATAAGGATGGTTTTACCGCAACATGGAAAGTGCTGGAATTAAACAGGAATTATGGGCAGCAGGGAATCGGAAACTTTATTGATAGTGGGGAGGTGCTTTCAAACGCTGTTTTTGAGGGTGATCGCATCAATTCAGACAACAATGCCGGAGGGTTCGGGGTAAACCTGTTGATACCGGTAGATCAATACCAGCGAACAACACGTGCAGCAAAATATGGGATACTTTTTGTAATTCTTACCTTCGTCACTTTCTTTTTCTTCGAATTGCTCCGAAAAAAATATGTCCACCCGCTTCAGTACCTGATTGTTGGTTTTGCAGTGATGTTATTCTACCTGCTGTTGCTTTCACTGGCTGAATATCTGTTGTTTGATATTGCCTATGGCATTTCAGCACTGGTGGTAACCCTGATGGTAATGTTGTATGCCGGAGCAATTTTTAGCAACCGCAGGTATGGAATTATTGTCGGGTTGATTTTATTTATGTTGTATGCCTATTTCTATACCCTTCTTCAATTGCAGTTGTATTCGCTGCTCTTCGGATCCATTGGAATGGTGATTATGCTGTCCATTATTATGTTATTAACCCGCAACCTCCATCGGGAAAGGGAAGCAGCTGAATTGGAACAGGACGAAGTAAAGTAGCAGGAAACAGAAGCAGGAATGAGAATTCACGTATTCCTGCTTCTGTTTGATTTCCTATTTGTTTGCAGACGACATAAAGTACAGGCAAACCGACAAAAGAAGCAGGTTGAGAGCCTGTGCTACTGTCGCCTGCGGTACAAAGCCCAGATACAGGTAATAGGCGAATAGTAAACTCAGCAGCAGGGCCGAAACTACTGTCAGGGATGGTTTTACGGTAAAACCGCCGGCAAAAAGCAGCACACCGAAAAGCACAAAAGCAAGTGCAATAAAAAATGGCTGGGTTTCATACTGCATTGCCACAATGGTTTTACCATGCAGCAATACAAGATATGCCAGAAGTGTGATCCTGAGAAGCCAGCGAGCGGCTGGCAGCAGCGATTTAACCGGTTTCATCTGCCTTGATTTATTAATATTTTAGCAATAAGCGATTTTACCTATTTCACTGGTACATTCACGATTAACTTCAGTTCTTCCAGCTGTTCCTGTTTGATGGGTGATGGCGAATCTATCATAACATCGCGGCCCGAATTATTTTTCGGGAAGGCAATGTAATCGCGGATGCTGTCAGAGCCTCCGAAAAGAGAACACATACGGTCGAAGCCAAAGGCAATACCACCGTGAGGAGGTGCGCCAAATTCAAAGGCATTCATAAGAAAGCCAAACTGCGCCTGGGCATCTTCATCTGTGAAACCAAGAATTGTAAACATACGTTTCTGAAGATCTTTGTTGTGGATTCGGATCGATCCACCGCCAATTTCAACGCCATTGATTACCAGATCATAGGCATTGGCTCTCACCTTGCCAGGATTGGTATCTAGCAAAGGAATATCTTCAGGTTTGGGTGAAGTAAACGGATGGTGCATGGCATAATACCGCTGTGTGTCTTCATCCCACTCCAGCAAAGGAAAATCTACCACCCAAAGCGGTGCGAATACTTCAGGCGTTCTGAGTCCAAGCTGGTTTCCCATTTCGAGGCGCAATTCCGATAGGGCCTTGCGGGTTTTATTGGCGGGTCCGGCCAGAATCAGCAGCAGGTCGCCTGGCTTGGCTTCAAATGCCAGGGCCCATTTCTTCAGGTCTTCTTCGCTGTAAAATTTATCAACGGAAGATTTCAGACTTCCATCTTCATTGTAGCGCACATAAATAAGCCCACCGGCGCCTACCTGCGGACGTTTTACGAAATCAGTAAGTGCGTCAAGTTGTTTTCGGGTATAACCCGCGCTGGCGGTTGCATTTATTCCGGCAACCAGTTCAGCATCGTCGAATACTTTGAAATCATGTCCTTTTACGAGGTCAGTTATTTCAACAAAGGTCATTCCAAAGCGGATATCGGGTTTGTCGTTCCCGTAATTTTTCATGGCATCGGCAAAGGTCATCCGGGGGAGTTCATTTATTTCAACCCCTTTAACCGTTTTGAATAAATATTTGGTGAGTCCTTCAAAGGTGTCGAGAATATCATCCTGGGTTACAAACGACATTTCGCAGTCGATCTGGGTAAATTCAGGCTGGCGGTCGGCACGCAAATCTTCATCGCGGAAACATTTGACAATCTGAAAATATTTGTCAAATCCGGCAACCATCAACAATTGCTTGAAAGTTTGCGGCGATTGTGGTAATGCATAAAACTGACCTTCGTTCATGCGCGAAGGAACCACGAAATCGCGGGCACCTTCGGGCGTTGATTTTATCAGCACCGGGGTTTCAACTTCTATAAAACCCACATCGTTCATGTAGTTACGTGTTTCAATACCCATAAGGTGCCTGAGCATAAGGTTGTCGCGTACAGCACTGCGCCTCAGATCGAGGTAGCGATACTTCATGCGGAGTTCATCTCCACCATCGGTATTGTCTTCAATGGTAAAAGGCGGTGTTTTTGATACATTCAGAATTTCGAGTATGTCAACAATGATTTCAACATCACCGGTAGCCATTTTCGGGTTCTTATTGCTTCGTTCAGCAACTACTCCTGTGGCAGAAATAACAAATTCGCGACCCAGCTTTCGGGCTTCCTGGCAGAGGCTGGCATTGGTTTCCATGTTAAAAACCAGTTGAGTGAGGCCATACCGGTCGCGCAAATCAATGAAAGTCATTCCGCCAAGGTCGCGTGAGCGCTGAACCCAGCCGGCAAGGGTAACAGTTTGTCCTTTGTGTGTTAAATTAAGTTCTCCGCAGGTATTTGAACGTAGCATAGGGTTTTCGTTTTAATGCGCAAAATTAAACAATTTAAGGTTTCTGTCACGCTCAGGGTAATCTATACATAGTTTAAAAAAAAAGCAGATTTCCGGATTACTTTTTTGAAGATTAGTGATAAACAATAAAAATTTGTCAGGGGGGACTACTAAAGCTTGGATAACTAATTAACTTAACAGTGCCATGAAACAATTTTCGATCCTGATTATATTGTCGGCACTCTTAACACTTACTGTAAAGGCTCAATCCGCAAGGGTTGAGCCTTTTGTTGATGCTGTTCCCTATAGTTTGAAGACTCCTTCCGGTTTATTTCTGACAAATCAGGATGCAGCTTCCGTTAAGGATTTTTTTAATACTCAAACATCAATCAGACCAGAAAATATAATTGCTGTCGATGAGGGTTATTATCATGGATACCGATTGTGTTACAACAAGGCCAATTGTATGGATCATCAATCTGCTGCTGCCTGGATACAGGTTTTAACCATCGATGAAAAAGAATGCATAGCCTGGTTTGAGAAAAAAAATCCGGAACTCTTAATGGTGCCGTTTCTGGGAATGAAAGAATTGGCAGGCAGGCATAAGCAAACAAAAGAGGAATTCCGTGAGGTTTATAATCATTACAAAAAACTGTCGTGCAGGCTATATCGTCAATCAGAAGATTCCAAAGGCGAAGAAGCCAATGAATTATCGCTTGTTCTTGAAAAGTATTCCAACAGAATCAACAGGCAAACAGATCAGATGTTTGCTTCCAACAGCAATGAATCCCTTACATTACCGATGAATGACAATGAATATAGCTGGAGCCTGTGGTTGCAATGCCTTGAGGAGCTTGAAGTTGTCGGATATGTTACCCTGATAGAATATAGTGAATTACCCGGTTCAGGCAACTATTGGTAAATCCCCCGATCTTCCTTAATAAATTTCCGCAAAAGCTTGGTTTTTAGCGTAATATTTCGTATATTGCGTTACAAACAGTTAAACTATGGCATCATGGCAACACGTATTCTGCTGGTGTCATTATTTCTTTCCTTATTGGTAGCCTGCGATAAGAAAGAGGATGACATTACTCCCGGCAAAGACTACACAGGCGATCTTTCCCTGACTTATTCCCGTACTTTTCCGACACTTCAATCGGTCGTTGGGATTGATATAGAAATTTCAAAAAACGGAGAAGTTACATTCTCCAGCCCGCAGCCGGTTACTTATGACGGCATTTCGGAGAAAATGATTGAAGGCGACAGGATTAAAATCAGGGAACAGGGGTCGATAACCGTAACCTCGCTTTCCGGTCAATGGATCGAAGTTGATGGCAACGAGTATCTTGAAGTAAATCTTTCCTGCATGCTTGAGGGCACACAAACATTATGGGCGTATGAAGAATACCAGTGGTTAAAAGTTAGCGAAACACCATTCGCGCATGAGAACCCGGTTCAATGTCCAATGTTATTCAGGATTGATAATGCGGTATTATCAGGAGCAGTATGCGGGGCCAACTGCTGCGATGTATGGGGGAATACCTGCTTCAGGTGGAATTTATTGCTTACACCAAAAATCTGAAAAAATTTCAGAAGTTCGAAAAAGCCGGAAAAATTGAATTTTCCGGCTTTAATTTTTGAACCAAATTGAGCGCAATGATAAATCGCTTAACTCAGGTTTTACCTGACTATAACGCGTAAACCTTCGGAATGCGCCGAAAATTCTGGCGCATACATACATTGTACACTGCTTATCCCGTTTGAGAATTCGCCTTTCTGAGCTACCACAAGCGGATACTCAAATACCCATGTTCCTTTGGGCAGATAACTGAAAAAGAAGTTGGTGGCAGCATCACGCGTGTTTTCATAATAGCCCAGCCCACCATTCCAACGATATCCGGAGAGCGTATTCACCGGCTCAAACCCTGCAGCACGCATATCTTTCAGGTGTACATACTCAAGGTTACGGTCAGCAAAAAGTTCAACGCGAACGATGAGCTGTTGCCCAACCTGAAGAGGATTGCTTCCGCTGATTTCCTGCAGCACAGGCCCCTCGCTGCTATTGGCCTTGATGTAAAGTTTTTTACTGATTTTCAAGGGACTGTCATGAGCTGAAATTTTCTCGAGATCTTCGAAATATTGCCAGTAGAGTGCACCCCAGGCCGGACCTTCTGTTGATTTTACAACGGAAACATTGCCCATTGCCGGTTTTATTTCGTTGCCACTCCAGCTTGTTTTAAAATAGCCGGTCCCGGACTCAGTTGTCACATCCATCGTTGTTGGATCAATAATCTGCCCGCCCAATGTGATTTTTACGCCAGGGTCAGTCTGTAACCAGTCGCTTCCCCTGAGAAGAAGTGCATACACGGCTTCGGCTGTTGCCCGCGATGTCGCCCATGATTGGGTTTGTTTTTGTTTCAGAAGCCAGGTTTTTAAAAGACCGGTAGCTTTAGGGTCGTTGCCGTATTCCTCAAATAGTTCAATCATCAGCGCCTGCGTTTCAACCGGGGCTTCATGCCAGAAGAACCCACCCCGGTTATCGCGCCAGTACATACCCAGTTCCGGATTTGTGAGCGCACGTTCACGCAGCGATTTCAAAATGGAAGCAGTAGTTTTACCATCGCCGTTTCTTCCAGCCCATAAAGCAATCATGCCTTGTGTGTAAAGCCCCTGCTTGGTCCAGTATTTGCGCGCCTGGCTGCTAAAATAGGCAATGGCCTTTGATGCTTTTTCTGAGGGTTCAACTACACCGCTAAGGTAAGTCATGGAGTATAGAAATTGGATATGATCCTGGTTCAGGTGATTTTTATCCAAATCTTTGGGATAATCTTTAAGTATTCGATCGTAATCCTCTACTAAACGCTCGCTCAGGTAACTTGCGGCTTGTTTCACCATACGGAGCGAAGCCTCATCTTTCTTCAGGTCGATAACTTTAAGATAATTCATTTTGCCAAATCCGGTTAAAATCACCTGGGTAATATACCGGCTTTCGGGCATGCCTTCAAACCAGGGCCAGCCACCGTTAACTGATTGTAATTGCTGAAGTTTCTGCCTGGCGGCCTGTTGTTCTGTTGCCATCCGGTTGAGGTCAAACATCAGGGCAATGCGTTGTTTCTGAGCCGTTTCGCTTTTTGCTTCCATTAACCAGGGCGTTTCTTCCAGTATCATGGCTTTCAATTCCTGGTTTTTTTCAAGGTTTGACAACAGGGCATCGGGTGTGAGATTTTTCCAGCTTTCAAATACATTCCGGATTTTAGGACTACTGTTGGCTATATAAGCTGCCAGACTATTGGCATAAAGCCTGTTAAAGACCTGGTCGGCATTATCGTGGGTTTGTTCTGCCAGATAGGGCAGGGCCTGAACTGCATACCAGGCCGGATTGGAGGTGTACTCCAGGGTAAGCCTGTGATTTCTTAAGGTTGTGCTGCCATCAGCCTCATTGAGCAGTTTGCTGAAACTGAAATTCCGGGTTTCGTTTCCATTAACCGGCAGCATCAGGGTTTCGGTAACCAGCATCCGGTTGGTCAGCACCGGCAGCATTACTTCCTCTCCATCGCTGTGGTTGCCTGCCTGCGCTGTTATTCGCACCATTACAGCGTCGATTCCGCCCGGGATGTCTATTTCCCAGTTTACAAATGTATTTCCATTGGCATCGAGGCTAAAAGCCCGGGAAGAAGACTGGTTTTTCATCAGTTCATCCAACGGTTTGAGGTTTATGGCATCAAACAGTTGTAGTTTGGCCTCTCCCTGTATTGGATTTGAAGTCAGGTTGCTCACTTTTGTCTGAATTACCATATGGTCGCCTTCGCGGAAAAAGCGAGGTAAATTTGGCGTAACCATCAGTTCTTTTCTGGTAACAACTTCTTTGGCGATCTGCCCAAAACGCAGGTCTGCAGTATGAGCCAGACCCATAAAGTTCCATTTGGTCAATGCTTCCGGCACTGTAAATTCAAGCTGAATTTCTCCTTGTTCATTGGTCGTCATCTGAGGATAGAAAAAGGCGGTTTCATTCATGTTTCGTCTGATCTGAGGCTCGGGAGCGGGTGTTGGAATCTTGTTTGCTGAAACACCCTGAATCTCTGCTTCAGCTTGCCCGGTTTCTCCATCCATTTGCATGGCCGCTTCAGGCATAGCTATAGCCTCATTCCTGAGAATGCCTCCT
>JAAXUD010000633.1 GCA_013336205.1 Lentimicrobium sp.
AGTGGAGTTTGTCCCAAAATTAACACAATAGCCATTGAAAGGCGAAAGCACTCCTGAAGGATCATTGTAAATGGTCCAGCCGGTTGATTCCTTATCTTCGACGTAATTGTAAAAAGTAGGGAAAGCGGCCGTTAAATCCATATCATCGCCAAACTCAGCAACTGTAGCTGCCTGAAAGGGCGAACCAAAGTATTTATACCCAAATCCGGAAGGCAGATAGCGCTGCATGGTAACATTGCCTAATACTTCGCCATTACCCGAGCCATCAATAAGGGCAGTTTGGGTAGGAGAGGAGATAAGGGTAAGATGTCCACCGGTAGTCAGATTCCCCTCTGAAGAATTTACAACGCCGGTAACATTTAATTCACCAAGAAGTGTGACTCCGGCAGGATTGCTGATTGTCAGGTCTTTGATCGTATTGAATGTAAAAGTATTGGCTGGTATTGACTGAGCAGAAGATCCTTTCATTTCAATGCTACCCTCTGTAGCAGTGCACGTTCCGCTATTAACTATACTACCGGCTATTTGAAGTGTATTGGCAGTTATTATAACCGAAGCACCTGACTCAATGTTAAGATTATGCACTTTGCCGGTCACGCCTGTGTTAAGGACAGGATAATTTGATAATCCGGTGCTAATGGTAATATCAGAAGCCAGGTTAGGAATGGCACAAGACCAGTTAGCCAGATTATTCCACTCGGTACTGACATTTCCAGTCCAGGTATTTATGCCAGACACTTTGATCAGAATTGCCCGTGATAAAGCAGTACAACCTCCGGAGTATACTGTTCTGCGAAACCAGGTATTTTGTATCAGGCTTTCCGGTGTGTAGTTTTGCTGGTTATTGATGCCTGCAGCCGCCGAGAATCCAGTTGTGGCATTGGTTGTGCTCATTTCCCATAAATAGGAATATGTTCCGATTCCGCCGCTTGGTAAAGTTCCATTGATTTGACCTGGAGAAGAGTTCTGGCATATTGGCTCTCCATAGATAACCTGAATATACAATCTTTTTAAGGTCCCAACGCAAGGATCTCCGAAAACGCCGTTGGTTGCCGGGATGACTCCGGAATTCATGCCAAGAAGATAATTTTCTGTAACTCCAAAACTAGTGGCAGCATTACAAGCCCCATATGTAAAATTGTTACAGGATCCGTTTGGAGTTCCGTAGCTCGCAAAAATCACATGCGCAATATAAGTTCCGGCAGGTGCCGTTATAGTTGCATTGATGTTTTCGTTGGCAGTAGCGCAGATTGTTCCAAAATTTCCTGAACTTAAGTTGAGCGAGTTATTCCCGATAGGTTGTCCCACCTCCATGGTGATCACATTCGAAGTTGCCGGACTACCCGATACGCAAGGCGCATTTGAGGTCATCACACAGGTAACTGTATTTCCGTTGGCCAGGGCTGTATTTGTGTAGGTTGGGCTGTTGGTTCCAACATTGCTGCCGTTGAGTCTCCATTGATAGGTGGGCGATGTTCCGCCGTTGGTCGGTGTTGCGGTAAAAGTTACGCTGCCTCCTGTGCAAACCGGGTTTTCTGATGCGGAGATATTTACACTTACAGGTAATCCGGAGCTTACAATCATGGTAATTGCATTTGAAGTAGCCGGATTTCCCGATGAGCAACTGATATCTGATGTCATTTCACAGGTTACCTGATCATCGTTAGCTAAAGCTGAACTTGAATAAAAGGGGCTGTTAATCCCGATATTGATTCCATTCACTTTCCACTGATAGAATGGATTGACTCCTCCATTTACCGGTGTAGCTGTAAAAGTAACAGGTGTCCCGGTACATATCGGGTTTTCAGAGGCGATAATGCTTACGGTTACAGGCAAGAGCGGGTTTACTGTTACCGAAGCCATGGCATTGCCGATGCAACCATCAGGATTTTGGGCGTATGCTGTGTAGGTGGTAGTTGCGGTAGGTGCAGCTTCAACTGAGAAATTTTCACTAGCCGGGGTGCCTGCTCCGGTTGGCAGACCTGCAGTTTCAGAAGGGGAGCCTGCCCAGCTATATAGATACTCCGGGGTACCGGTTATGCTGACATTATCTATCACCCACCACCAATCGTAGGTCGCATCATATTTGAACCTTACATAGAAGGAGGACTGGTTTATATAGGAATCAAGATTCAGATTTACATTGACAAAAGCAGTGGCAGTGCCCTGGTTACTGGTATATATGTCTATTTCAGTCCAATCGGTTCCATTCAACGAAACCTCAACCTTTCCTGACTCATTGCCATTGTAATAACGGTAATGGTGCCAGAAACTCAATGAAAGCGAAGAATACCCGATAGTACTCATCTCCGGGGACTGAAGTATTGTAGCAGTTGTGCATTCTGATCCGGAGGCATCACTGTTCGACATATAAAACTGGCTGCCGTCGTTTGAATGAAAAGTGTTTGAACTGACAGTATAGCCATCCGGACGAAGCGTCCATGCAGCATTTTCTGGTGTCCCTCCACTTGAGTTGTTAATCTTTATCCAGTTGTTTGTGGTTTCATCAAAGTTTTCACCCAGAAGAACCAGAGGCGGTGTTGAAGGATTGGCAGCGGCCGTCAGGGTAATCATTTGCCCGCTGCAAATTTCCATTGGTGAAGCCTCAGCTGAAACTGTGGGCGTTTGACT
>JAAXUD010000634.1 GCA_013336205.1 Lentimicrobium sp.
TGGAGCAGGCATCACCGGAATCTTTACAGGCGCTTCATCTCCTGATAATTATACAACCAAGAACCTTACCTGGTTTGTGAAAACAGCGTTAACTGCTGCCCAGTTTGATGCTGTTCAGAATGATGCTATTGTAATTGATGCCTTTGATACAGAAAATGATTTCAGAAAGGCCAAAGTACTTACTGCAGGCGATGTTTATTCATTTAAATTGCAGAATGGCAAATATGGATTATTGAAAGTTATTGCTGTTAACGGAGAACAAACCGGTTCCCTTGAAATTGCTGTAAAAGTTCAGAAATAAACAATGATTTCAATCAATAGATTGGCAAAAGGAAAGCTGCACAGCATTAATAAGGCTGTGTGGCTTTCACTTTTTTTATTTCAATTACTGCTAGTGTCCTGCACCAAAGAAGACAGTTTGCACAAAGCATCACTTATTCTGAAAACAGGCGTGACCTATACCGTGAATCAGGCAATAATACCAGTCGGGGGAACCATCCGCATCGGGGTGCTGGCCTCGGGATCAGGTTCACCGCTCACCTATATCCGGATTGAAAGAATTACCGGATCTGATACGCTGACCCAGCTTGATCGTGGTATTTATTATGGCAGCGAAGGTCTTGACGCTGATTATACCTTCGCAAAAGATACCGCAGCCCTGGAGATCTGGCGGATTATGGTAATGAATGCGGATAGGGATACTGCCATGAAAACACTCACTGTTTTAAGAGGAGAGGGTTATGATTATGGCGGGATTAATTATTTTCAGTCAGTGACACTGAGTTACCAGAACAGTTCAACCGCAGGCCATTTTCTGGATGCCGATAAAGGTTTGGTTTATAATACTGCTAACGTTGCCGGAAAAGAGAATGAAATTGATATTCTGGCATATTATTACGTTACCTCAGGTCTATCATCGCCCACCTTAACCTGCCCCGGATATACTTCAGCAATCGGATATTACCCTGAGCTGGCCGGCTGGAGTTCCAAAAATAATACACTTTATGACTATAATTCCTCTGACAACGACCTGGTAAATCCACTCGATTTTGATGCGGCCACCAATGATAGCTTGCTGATTACCGCCTACAAACCAGATAAAGTCAGTGGCAATTGCAAATACTGTTATACAGGCAAAGTAATTCCCTTCAAAACACAGGCGGGCAAATATGGCTTGTTAAAAGTGATCAGCGCTGATGAAACAGAAACAGGAATTATTGAGTTTGCAATAAAGATCCAGAAATGAGAAAAGTTTCAGCAATGCATCAGATTTTTAAGATTTCATTTTTCCTGGTGCTTATCATGCTTTTAATCCCGCCAGCCGCATACACGCAGTCGTGCCTCTCAGGTAATGTTGTTGCCCTTCCGGGAAATACACCCGTTGCCGAAGCCAATGTAAGTTTAGAAAAGGGTAAAGGTACCATCACCGATGCTAAAGGCAGTTTCAGGGTATGTGAGCTGAAATCCGGTTCAGTAAAAATTTCTATAAGCTACCTGGGTTATGAGACCATACATTTATCGATCATCCTTGTTAAAGGAGAAAACAGCTTGCCATTAATTCAGCTAAAGCCCGAATCGTTAAACATGGACGAGGTGATCGTTACAGCCACACGCACCGATAATTATATCCTGAATACTCCGGTGAGGGTTAACCTGATTTCGTTGAAGCAATTGAATAATATCCCGGTTCAGAATATTGATGAAGTGTTGAAATACGCCCCGGGAATTAATTACAACCGTCCTTTCGGGATTTTCAGTACCAAAGCGAATGTGATGATGCGCGGTTTAAGTGGTAAAGAACAGGGCAGGGTGCTTGTTTTACTTGATGGCGTGCCACTCAATAAATCTGATGGCGGATCAGTTGACTGGAATTTGGTTGATGTCAATTCTGTTCAGAAAATTGAAATAATAAAAGGTGCCGGGTCTGCCATATATGGTGGGAACGCGATGGGTGGCACAATTAATATAATTTCACAAAAACCTCAGGAGAGACTTTTTATGAAGGCTTCCGTTGAGTATGGTACCTATAACACCAGGGGTGCCCGCCTTAATGCCGGAGGAATCAGGAAATTTAAAAATAACGGGGGCGATTTTTATTGGCTGTTCAATAGCTTTTATAAGAAAAGCGATGGTTACATCACCCAGAGTGAGGCTGATGTCAGGGCAAATCCCTATGTTGTTAAATCCAATATGCAGGAATTCGGCACAAACCTGAAAACCGGGGTTTCGCTGGGCGCAAATCATAGTATCAGTGCAACAATTAATTATTACAACGACCGCCGTGGAACCGGTGAAAAGGTATATCAGCCGGAAGGCAATACCACTGACCATGATTCTTATGGAATTACAATTAATTATAAAGGAAAATTCAAATCACTGAATGTAAGTTCTACACTCTTCAACCTGAATGAAGACTATAAAAAGGTGAATGAGTATCTGAAAGACGATTATACCTGGTATAATGTATTGTCGACCCGCCGTGATTACGGATGGCTCACAAGCCTGAGCCTGCCATTGGGGAAATCTCAGCTTTTAACCGGAGGATTTGACTATAAGAATGGAAGTGTGGATGCTTATGACGAATACCTGACCTCAACGGATATTGTTTACAATGAAGGAAAAATGAAT
>JAAXUD010000635.1 GCA_013336205.1 Lentimicrobium sp.
CTGTTTATCAGGAAATTAAAAATATATAATTTAGAATTGCAATTACGTGAAAACCTAATTGAGTAAACTTTACTTTTCATCAATCGCGATCAAGTAGTTAATTATAGTCTTTCTTGTACGGTACTAAGACAATTAATTCCGGGCCTACCCTTACTCATGCCTGAAATATTTTTATTTTTTTCTATTCTTATTTCGTCCGATAAAAAATATTGGCTGTTTTGACTCCTGGGTCTGCTAAAAAACCAAAAAGAAAACCCGGCTCTTTTTTATAAATATGGTACTCCTTTCTGCCAGCGGCATTCAGATAAGTTACGCCTCCTAATTAATGAAATCATTGATCTAATGACAATGTATGAATTGATAGTACATTGCAGGGTTTGACTCTCCTGCCTGTCAGTATGCAAGGCAATCAGCCAGTCTGAGTGTGTCAGGCAGACAAGCCTGGCAGTGGCTATACCTGCTATAATAAGAATGTAATTCGCAAACCAGATGCAAAGTTTTTTTGATAGCAACATCATATTCCCATGCACGTAAATCTCCTTTTTCCCCATGTAATGGCATTATATTGAAGTAAATAGATGTTTCGCAGCAAATCCTAATCAGATTTACCGCTTTTGTCTGAAATGATTTTTGAATTTGTTATTTAAGACTTAAGGCTTTTCTATCCTACGCTTATCCCCCTTTTATAAAAAAGGGCTGATTAGTTTTGTTTTCCATAAATACTTGTCATACTCCTGAGTATTTTTTAGAAAAATTCAACTTCTTCTCTAACAAAAAGGGCCCCTTTCGGAGCCCTTTTCATTTATACCGATTTAACGATTAGTGAGTAACAACAACCTTTTTGGTGAAGCTTTCGCCTGAATTGGTTAAGAACTTAACCAGGTAAGCGCCTGCTTCATAGTTGCGTACGTTAAGCTGAATGGTCTCAGATTTTGTAACATTCTGCTCAAATACAACCTGACCAACATAGTTGTAAACAACTACCTGGCTGATGTTGCTGGTAAGCTCGATATTAACAATGCTGTTGGATGGGTTAGGATAGATCCTGTTATTGGCAAGATCCTGATCATTTAAGCCAACAAGTACGTCAACACAAGCTTCGTTTGAAGGTTCTGATTCACCGCAAACGCTATAAACAGCAGTTACAGTATAGCAATAGTTGCCCGGGGTACCTGGGATATCCAGGTAGGTGTTCTCGGGTACTAATTCGCTGTTAACCTGGGCGCCTTCTCTGTAAACGTTGTATCCGAGGAATGCACGGTCAGCGCTTCTGCCTACGTCACTTCTGCTGGTATTAACTGCTACAGGAGATGATACGAGATTTGCTGAAGTTGCTTTACTGACAATTGCGCTTTCAACCGGCGCATTGAATGCACCTGCAGGAGCCTGGCCAATAAAGGTTTCAATCATCCAGGAATATGGCAGATAGTTGCTCAGGTTGTCCCAAACACCATCAAGTAGTACCAGGTCGCTGTTAGGATCATTTGCATAATTCTGCGCACCTGCCGGGAAACCATCATAATTGCTGGTTGTGTAACCTAATCTGTATGATTTTGTTGCATCAATAACAACAGGTTCGTTGAATTCTATTTCGTTCCATGATTCACCAACGATGGTACTTGTTACAGCTTCTTCCAGAACAAGAGTTGTTCCTTCCCAAACCTGAACAGAAATATCACCGATGCTACCAGTTCCGTAATAGAGCCTGATTTTATTGAATGCTCTTCCGTCGTAATCTGCAAGATCCGCAGGATCCCACTGTATAGCAACTGTAAATGGAGAGAAGTCAGTCAGACCAATTGCGTCAGCATATACGAGGTCACCGTAATGCATCCATACACCAGCGAAGGTATTCCAGGTAAGAATTACCTTTGCAGGATCAGCAGCCAAAACAGCTGTTAAATCCGTTGGAGCTACACAATCTTCCAGTACTGAAACTTCAAGACAAGTTGCGTCAAGGCAGGATTCTGCGCCACCTTCATAAATGTAGGTAACACAATAGTTGTAAACGCCCGGAGCAACAGCTTCATCGAGATAAAGTGTATCTGTTACCAATTCAGCAATCAACATACCATCGCGGTAAACATTGGCACCAAGTGGTTCGCCAGGCTCAAATGTGAGTGCTTTGGCGGTTGTTTCAGGTTCCATTGTAATGCTGATATCGTCAAAGAAAGCACCCGGAGTTCCGGTTTCTGCCCATGCGTAGAAATTAGCCGCATCGAACTTATTGAGTGTACCGGTCCCAAAAGAACCACTACTCCAAACCCAGGAAACAAGTTCAGTGTCGTTTAACTTCATTACTGCGAAGTCATTATCCAGGTCGATTTTTACAGATACATGATGCCAGGTATCGTAGGTATAGGTGAATGCTGCGGCACTTAAAGCGCCTGCATCTACTGTACCACCGCCACCGATATTAAAGTAAGCCTGCATGCCCCATTGGCTTGTTGAACCTGCGAAATCCTGCAGGAGGTTAAAGTAACCTACTTTACCTGTAGGGATATAAATGTAGAAGTCCACATTGAAAACACCTTCTGTATAATCATCAAGCAGAAGAACAGCATCGCTGGTACCAAATCGATAGTTATCGAAGGTACCAACGATGCTGTTCTTCTGCTTG
>JAAXUD010000636.1 GCA_013336205.1 Lentimicrobium sp.
TCCTGCAATTGGGTGGTAGTCGTACTGTTTGAAAAAAGCCTGTAGTAAAAGGGGCTACTGTAGTAATCAACGCTTTGCGAAAGCAAAAGCGCATCACCCAGCGCATCGCTGAATGCCGAGGCCAGTTTATGATAAGCATTGCCGGTTAACTGACCAGCTATCCCATTGGAAATGTAAAAATCAGTCAGATCCTTGAATTGAAACTGAACTACCGGAACCCTGGCCAATAAATGGCGGGGATCATTGCCCGGTACTATTTCCGATTTTGTGCTGGCGGCTTTGCCGAGTAAATAACTACCCTTATTACAGAAAACATAGATGCGAAAAGCTTCTTCGGGCGTTTGACGGCTTACTCTTGAATGTCTGATGCGTTTCTCAAGTGTGTCAGCAAAAGTGGCGGCAGCATCGTAATCTCTGATCGCAAACAACTCCCTTTCAATTCGCCTGAACGAAGGTTCATCAAAGCGAAAAGCGCGAAACTCTACCTCAATGCGGCTACCAGCAGTCCAGAGCGAATCGGGGAATGAAGCCACCGTATAGCCGGGCAATAATTCTGTCATCGAAAAGTCGTCGTGGATGGAAGAAAAAACTTCTCCCTTAACAGGATTTATAACCGCAAGCCTGAAGGAGCATACTGCCGGTATCAGCAACTTTTGAAGATCAAATTCCCTGACCAGAATATCTCCTGTGCAAACGGAAGGGGTAAGTGACAGTGAAATCTCAAGTTGACTTCCCTGTTGAAAACTAACCGAAGCGCCATAGTTATAAAAGAAAGTAAAGCTTGTTTTTTCAGGTATTTTCAGATGGGCCAACGCCAGCTGTTTTACAACCAGGTTTGTATAGTGATCGGCCATTCTGTAGGTCGAATACCTGACTTCCCAGGAGGCATCGTGTTGCATATAATAAACAGATTGTCCCTGAGCGGATTGCAATAATATCAACAGAAGGACAGGCACTAGAAGCAGGCGGCGCATAACAAAAACAGAAGTCAGAAAAGCACCGCAAAGTTAGCAATATGTCCGCAGGGAAAACAGAGATATTATTGAGGAAAAATTCATAGTGTTCAGGATTCAGCCTCTGAAAGATTTTCGGAAATCTAAAAAAAACGTTCAAAAAAATCCGTTCAGCTCACAGGGTTAAAGTCGTCTTTTATCAGAGGAATAAATTAAAATCAGCCGGATTCCGGTATCAATTTTAACTGGAAGTGGAAGCCAGCCATTCCTTGTCCAGCGCTGTCAGATAATCCAACCAGCTTTCATTCCCGATGGCCTGACCAACTACATCCCATCTGTTGTTGATTTCAATAACCATTGGCCCTTCATCTGTAATGGCGATATCCCAGCCTATCGCCTTCAGCCATGATATTTTTCGCTGAAATCCTAGCACCTGTTCAAGAATCTGCTTCCAGTCCTGAATCTTAAAATTAACCAGATCGACCCCTGTATCCGGATGATGGGTAATCGGTTCAAAAGTCCGGTAATTAATAAAAGAGATAATGTTTTGCAATTGTCCCGTTTCAGGATTTACTTTTGCCATCACATTCCCACCCTTACCGGCATTATCAACCCAACGGCCCTGCCGGCCTATGCGTATAAAAGCCAGAATTAAATCCGCTTCCCCACTGGGATGCAGTTGAGTCAACATTCTTATTGTATTAACTGAAGATTGATTTAAAGAGGCGAATCCTGCATTCTGTGCAACCTTCGCTTCAACCAGCAATTTCTGACCCTTCCCTGCAAAATCAAGCATTTCTGATATAGAATGCGCTTGACCCGATGCATGTAATGCCCGAAATCCATCTTCAGAAATTCTAAAACCATTATAAACATTCACATCCCGGCCATGCTCCCCTTCAAGCACTTTAACTACAAAAGGCCGGTTCTTTATCTGGATAAGCCTTTTTTCAGCACTGGCATAATTATTCAGAACACCGGGAGATTCCATACCAGCCTGGGGGTCGTATAAAAAAAACAATTCGGGCGTCGGTATCTCAAGGCTCTTCAATAGCAATTTAGTCAGATACTTATTTCTGGCTATCAGAATGTAATCCAATGGATTAATCCTTTCTAAAAATGCATCCCGGTTCACCTTGCTTAAAAACCGATTTCGGTATTGAGAAGGTTTTTGTTCATCATACAATCTGTAGAGATAATACTCATGAAAATTAACTTTCAACCGCTTGCGCATCGAAAGAAAATCCGTAAGAATATGAAAATAATTCCAGCCGGTGTCTTTTCTGATATCTGACAATATTTTGCTGAGCATAAATACCAGGGCTCCTATACTTTTAGTCTTTTTAAAGCGGGATACTTCTTTGAGATACTTTTCCATTAAAAGCAGTTATTAAATAAAACCAGAAGACGATAACATGATATTCTCAACGGAAAGATACAACATCATACAATACCTGACATGCAGCTATGAAAAATTTACAATCACGACAATCAGGAATATTATTCACCTAAAAAGTTGGTGAGTTTTCTGTGTCAAAGTAGCTGAAATATATGTTTTGAAAACGCTCAACAGGCCATGCCAATAAATCGG
>JAAXUD010000139.1 GCA_013336205.1 Lentimicrobium sp.
AAACATGTGTATTTGGCCTTAATTGTTCTGAATGGGATATGGTCTGAATGCATTCCGGAACGACTGTGGTTGCTGTGCCACGTATCATTCATCACCTGAAAGGTGTATAAGCGGGATAGAAAATCAATGATAGAACATCAGGCAGCTGAACAAGCGTCTGTATGTTTTGATCAGGGTAGGAATAAAAAAGGCTGTTTCCATAGACAAGAACAGTGTTTGACCCAAAAATGCAGTTTGTTTTCTGCGACTCAATACAAAATTACAATTTATTCAGGAGGTCAGGTCATTATTTTCAATATTTAGAATAACTCTAAATAGAATTATTCAAGGGGATTATTTGTGTCAAATATCAGGCAAATGTTTGAATATGAGATCTTAACCGTTGCAGTTTTATACAATGAAGCAATCTTGCTCTCAGCTTGAGAAGTGAATCCTGATAGCCAATGGCACAAAAAAAGTAACTACTTTTGACCACTTTAACAGTCCTGAAATCAAACTGGTTTTAGTAATCAGATAGTCTGTAAACAGGCTGTTTCTGACACGTTTTCAGACTATCTGCATATACTTTCTTTGTTTTAAGGTAATATATCAGCGGATTAAAAATTTTCAAAATTTCATGGTTAACCTGGATTCAAGATTTATAAGGCGAACTCTTTTATAACAGATTTTTTATGATTAATAAATTTGTTCAGTTGATTCTGCTGGTTTTCATACTCATGGTATTCCGGGAGGCACAAGCGCAGCATTTTCAGCTGGAATCGCTGAATAAGAACATACTGCTTAAGGTTGATGCAGAAGACTCTCTTTGCTGGTCTGTTGCCTACAGGAATAAACTGGTAATTGATCGTACCTCAATAGCGCTTCAACTGCATAATCAGCCTTATGCCGGACGAAAATTCAACCGGGCGAAAGCGCTGGTATCATCACATTCATCTGTTATTGAATCCGTTGTAGCGAATAAGGACAAAATTATCCTTGATGAATATCAGCAGCTGACGCTTAAATTTGGAAATGAAATCTCTGTTGAATTCAGGGTGTACAACGAAGGAATAGCCTGGCGCTTTGTTACAGGTCTTGATGGCAATATAGAGGTAACCAATGAACAGATGAATCTTCGGTTCCCGGCTGGAACTTCAACTTTATTCCCTCAGGAAACAAGCATGTACTCTCATTTTGAGCGGTCTTATCTTCTGAAATCCATCGACACAATTACTCCGGGTGCATTTTGTTCACTGCCGGTGCTGTTTACCACACCCGATAGTGTACGTGTTGTCTTTACGGAGGCTGATTTATACGATTATCCCTGTATGTTTTTGAAAGCGGCACCGAAAGGTCTGATGCAATCTCAGTTTCCGGGATATGTGCTGCAGACGCGCCCGGCAAGTCGGGGTTCCGACCGGAGTCAGCAAATAATGAAGGAGGCGGATTATATAGCATCAACCCCGGGAACAAGGTCTTTTCCCTGGAGGGTTTTTGTTATTTCTGATGATGACCGGGCATTGGTTGAAAGTAACCTGGTTTACAAATTGTCGCGCCCACTCAAATTGACTGAAACATCCTGGATTAAACCCGGAAAAGTTGCCTGGGACTGGTACAATGCAAACATTCTTACCAATGTGGATTTTAAATCCGGTATTAATACGCAGACTTATAAATATTACATCGATTTCGCGGCAGCCTGTGGACTCGAATATGTTATACTGGATGAAGGCTGGACAAAAACAACCACCAATGTGCTGGAGTCTGATCCTGAAATCAATATTCCTGAATTGGTATCTTACGCAGCCGAAAAAAAGGTGGGAATAATTCTCTGGTTGCTCTGGCATCCGCTTGATGGCAATGAAGAGAAAATACTAAAGACCTATCATGAGTGGGGCATTAAAGGAATAAAGGTTGATTTTATGCAGAGAGCTGACCAGTATATGGTTAACTCTTATGAGAAAATTGCCGAAGTAGCCGCCAACTATGAGTTGCTGGTCGATTTCCACGGAGCATTTAAGCCTTCCGGATTAAGCAGGGCCTATCCAAATGTGCTTTCCCATGAGGGTGTACGCGGTAATGAGAATAACAAATGGAGCGCATATGCTTCTCCCGAGCACAATGTTACTCTGCCTTTTATCAGGATGGTGGCCGGTCCGATGGATTATACCCCCGGAGCCATGCGCAATGCTCAGAAAAATGATTTTGGCATAAGCTTCAATAATCCGGTGAGCTTAGGCACCCGCTGTCATCAGGTCGCCATGTATGTCGTGTATGAAAGTCCGTTGCAAATGCTATGTGATTCACCTTCATTGTATTATAAAGAATCTCAGACAACTGATTTTATCTCCCGCATTCCTTCAGTCTGGGATGAGACCATTGTGCTGAAAGCCAGCGTTGGCGATTATATTATAATTGCCAGGCGAAAAGGTGAGCAATGGTTCATTGGTGCAATGACCGATTGGACACCCCGGAAAATTGAAATTGACCTTTCTTTTTTACCGGAGGCAACATATCTGATGGAGGTAATGAAGGATGGCCTTAATGCTGAAAAAAATGCCAATGATTTCAAACATGAAATATCAGAAGTCAATAATGATACTTTGCTTACCCTTGAGCTGGCATCCGGGGGAGGCTGGACCGCAATTCTGAAAGCCAGGGGTAAGAAAATTGAGTGAAATGGAATCAAAGATCGCCGGATTCGCACAAAAACAGGAATCTGGATAATTTCATTCCAAGGAGTTTAATAAATATTAACAGCCTGTATAACTGATTTGAAATTTTCAATTAACTGATTAATATAAATATAATGGGAAAAGATGTAACTACTCTCTCTGCCGATAACATTCGCATTCTGGCAGCATCAATGGTTGAAAAAGCAAAATCAGGGCATCCGGGTGGAGCCATGGGTGGTGCCGATTTTATCCATATCCTTTATACCGAATTTCTGAGGTACGATCCAACTGATATGAACTGGCACCTGCGCGACCGTTTTTTTCTCGATCCCGGACATATGTCACCGATGTTATATTCTGTATTGGCCCTTTCGGGGAAATATTCAATTGATGACCTGAAAAACTTCAGGCAGTGGGGAAGCTGCACGCCGGGTCATCCTGAGGTTGACAAACTTCGGGGTGTTGAAAATACCTCTGGTCCGCTGGGCCAGGGACATACCATGGCTGTTGGCGCTGCTATCGCCGAACGTTTTCTTTGCGCCCGTTTTGGTGAATGGATGGCGCACAAGACATTTACCTACATTTCAGATGGTGGAATTCAGGAGGAAATTTCGCAGTCAGCCGGACGTATTGCCGGTTTCCTGGGGCTGAGCAACCTTATCATGTTCTATGATTCCAACGACATTCAGTTGTCCACGGAGACCAGTGCGGTGACCAGCGAAAATACTGCATTAAAATATGAAGCCTGGGGCTGGAATGTAATAACCATCGATGGAAATGATGCCGGTGATATCCGGAAAGCCCTCAACATGGCTATCAACGAAACTCAAAAGCCAACCTTGATCATTGGTAAAACGATTATGGGAAAGGGTGCACTTAAGGCGGATGGCAGCAGTTATGAGCGCAATTGTGCAACGCATGGAATGCCACTGGGTGAATCAGGGGCTTCGTTTGAAAAATCAATTGAGCAACTTGGCGGAAATCCTGCAGATCCGTTTGTTGTATTCCCGGAAGTAGCTGAATTATATGAAATTTCTTTAGCCCAAAAAGTTAAGGAAGCTGCTGCACGAAAAACAGCCCAGGCCTCCTGGGAAAATGAAAACCCGGCTTTGGCCGCCAAACTTGAACAGTTTTTCTCAGGTCTGGCTCCTCAGCTTGATTTTGAATCAATCATTCAGAAAGAAGGAATTGCCAGCAGAGCGGCTTCCTCTGCAGTCTTGTCTTACCTCGCCCAGAATGTAGAGAACATGATCGTTTCATCGGCTGATCTTTCTAACAGCGACAAGACCGACGGATTTTTGAAATATACCAGGCCTTTTGAAAAGGGAGATTTTAGTGGCGCATTTCTACAGGCGGGTGTCAGTGAGCTGGGAATGGCTGCAATTTGCAATGGCATTGCTTTGCATGGCGGTGTATGGGCTGCATGTGCAACCTTCTTCGTTTTCAGTGATTATATGAAACCAGCCATTCGTCTTTCAGCGCTGATGGGGCTGCCTGTGAAATTTATCTGGTCTCACGACGCTTTCAGGGTAGGGGAGGATGGCCCGACTCATCAGCCGGTTGAGCAGGAAGCCCAGATTCGCTTACTGGAGAACCTGAAAAACCACCACGGTCAGATGAGCCTGTTGGCTTTACGTCCAGCCGATGCTTATGAGACTTCCGTTGCCTGGAAAATGGCAATGGAAAACATCCATACGCCAACTGCGCTGATTTTATCACGGCAAAATATTAAAGATCTTCCTGCTGCCGTGGGCATGACCAAATACCAAACTGCATTGCAGGCTCAGAAGGGCGCTTACATTGTACTTGATAGCGGGGCAAAACCCGACGTGGTGATGGTGGCCAGCGGTTCAGAGGTTTCTACCCTGATTGATGGTGCTGCGCTGCTTAAAGCTGAAAAGAACCTGAATGTGCGGGTTGTCTCAGTTATTTCTGAAGGTCTTTTCCGTCAGCAGGATAAAAAGTATCAACTCGATGTTATTCCTGATGATATTCCTGTTTTTGGACTTACCGCTGGTTTGCCGCTAACACTGGCCGGACTGGTTGGTAATAAGGGTAAAATCTGGGGACTCGACCATTTCGGTTACTCCGCACCAGCAAAAGTGCTCGACGAAAAGTTTGGCTTTACTGCTCAGAATGTATTCAATCAGGTAGTTGATCTGTTGGAAGAAGGTGCAAAATAATAGTTAAAAAAGATTTATAATCGCGCAATCAGTTGTTTAAAAAAGCAGGCATCTTATGCTGATGCCTGCTTTTTTAATTTTTATCTGAAGAAGTCGGTTTTATAAAGTGGTTTGTAAAACTGCTTGTGATCTGTCAGATTACTCTTTTTCATAAGCCGGGATTACTGCCCACCCCAATATGTCGGTAAATACTTCCTCCCTTTGGTTATAATAACTACTGATGTACTATAATTCCGCTTTTTCTGTGGCCATCGAAACGGATTTCATAGCAGAAGACTCCAGTCGGGAACTGGCTCAGGTCAATAACAACTTTGTTTTCTTCTAATGACAATTTTGTAAAAATCTGGCTTTGAATTCTTCCATCCGGCAGTGTCAGCCTGATTTCTGCCATTCCCGGAAAGGGTATTTCAAACTGAAGTGTAACCTTGTCACCAGCCGGATTTGGATAAACCCTGCAGGCGAAAGCTGCATTTTCGGTGGGTTTGGCTTCCTCAAATCCCAGCGCCTGTGAGCCATATTCCCAGGCTCCCATGTCAATTACGGCACTCAGGTCTCCATTGCCATCCCAAACCCTGACGCATCCCCCCAGGTCGCAATCCGGACAAAAAATGCCTGTCAGGCTCAATGGTCCGGCATCTATACAGGGAGAGCTGCTGCTCAATTCGTATAGGTTATTCCCTTCATCCGCGAATGCCGGGGGAAGGTTGATGTTGCCTTCAACCGCATTGATTTCTCCTGTAACACCGTCGCCATCAAGGTCTTGTACATTACAGTTTACAAGCACCGGCAAACATCCGTCAGCCGACCAGAGCTGGCTACCCTCATCAGATTCGTTTCCGTAAATAATGTTGGCCGTAAGTACCGGATTACTATATACCGGTATGCCAACAATCTCAAAAGTACATGTAATTCCGCCACCATACAGCGAGGCTTCGTTATTGCAAACAGTATTACAGGTAATTACCGGACTGCAACCGAGTATATAGGCGGCGCCGCCAGAGCCCGCTGAATTGTTGACTATCAGGTTGTTGATGATGTGAGCGTCGCTTAGGTAGCAATTAATTCCACCGCCGAGCGCGGAATGATTGTACCTGATATAATTGTGCTGTACCAGCGGAGTACCCCCCGAAATGTATATTCCACCGCCCTTTTCATTTGCAGAATTGTTTTCTATAGTATTGTTAAAAATTTCAGGTGAGGAGAACGTGAAAGAGGCTATTCCACCGCCCCGCATCGCTGCTTCATTATTTATAATTGTGTTTCTTTTAATAACCGGCCTTGAAAATGAGCTATAGATTGCGCCACCATCATGTCCTGAATAGTTCTCTGTGATCAGATTTTCCGTTATTATAAGATTGGACCTGTCGCAGTAAATGGCGCCACCGCCCCAGTCTGCAGCACCTGAAACGGCCTTGTTTCGCCTGAGGGTGCAGTTCGAAATCAGGATATTTGAGCCCTCAGCATAAATGGCGCCTCCCCGGTTGTCGGGGCAATTGCCCATTACCCTCCCGTGTTCAAGGCGGCACCAGCTTATTTTCGAGGTATCTTCCCCGGCCGCGATCGTATTGAGAAACCGCAACCCATGCCAGCCGGTGTTCGCGTCACTGGCAGTAAATATTATGCTGTCTCCCGGAATGCCTTCCGCCAGCAGTTTGCCTTCAACTATGAATTTGTAATGACCTGAGAAGTTGACTTCAACACCTGGCTCTATTGTAAGAACTGAGCCGGCCGGAATGCTCACCGTGCCATTTACAATATAGGGTGAGCCTGTTTTTGACCAGACACCACTTACAACTCCCTCTTCAACCATGGTTTGGGCTGCAGTGTGGCAGGCTAACAGGCAGGTGAGCGAAATGAGCCACAGATATGACTTTTTCATTTGGCGTCTTTTTGAAAGTGAAAGAACTGGATTTTGAAAGAGGCAAAACACAAATATAATCATTTACCCTCAGAAATGCAAATATTTTGAAGGCTAAAAACCTATAAAACAGTGGATTGGTTAAAATATTTCTTGCACATGGAAGTATGGTGCCAGGCTCTGCTGCCGCTAAAAAGTTGTCCAGATTTTATTTTAGGAACTGTTATTATGCACAATGCTCCGTTAAGAATTTTATACATTGAATTTCAGAGGATTATGTAGCTTCATTTTAAATTGTA
>JAAXUD010000140.1 GCA_013336205.1 Lentimicrobium sp.
GAATCTCCTGCTTTCTGTCTATGAAAAAGGTGAAACTCCTTTGTTTGTGATATTAGACAGGGTTACTGATGTCCGCAACATGGGCGCTATTGCCCGCACGGCAGCCTGCGCCGGAGCACATGGCCTTGTTATCCCCGAAAAGGGTGGCGCGGCAATAAATTCAGATGCCATGAAAGCATCTGCCGGTGCGCTTTCAATTTTACCGGTTCACCGGAGTGTAAATCTGAAAAACACCATTGATTATCTGAAAGAAAGCGGGCTCAGAATCGTGGCTGCTTCAGAAAAAGGCACCAAAAATTATTATGAAGCTGAGTTAACCGGTCCAATGGCTATAATCATGGGCTCTGAAGAGGATGGGGTATCGGGCGAATACCTGCGCCGCTGTGATGATGTGGTTAAAATACCCATGCGTGGCACCATCGAATCACTGAATGTGTCGGTTGCTGCTGGTATACTCTTGTTTGAGGTTGTGAAACAGCAGGAAGTCAGGTAAAAAGTCTAAAGTAAAAAGTCTAAAGTAAAAAGTATTAAGCCTGGCCTTCATTTTTTAGGGGGCAAAAAGTAAAGTCTGGATGTTGGGTTCTATCTAAAAATATTAACATCGCTCCTATCCATCAAAAAATTCTGTTATGAATTTTGCAAAACTCATCAGGGAAACCTTGAATAACCAGCAAAAGAGGTTCTGGTTGCTCACCGGCCTGATATTGCTCGTTGCACTTGCACTCAGGTTGACCGGATTGGGATTCTCCTATTCAAATGATGAGTTGAGTGCCCTGCTCCGTGTAAGATTTGACTCCTTTTCACAGTTGGTTGATGATGGGTTTTATGTGGATGGCCACCCGGGTGGAATCCAGGTTTTCCTGTTTTACTGGGTAAAACTGTTTGGCATGAGCGAATGGGCCGTCAGACTCCCGTTTTCAATTACCGGTGTGTTGGCTGTTTATTTCGCAATCAGGGTTTTCACCAGATGGTTTGGCCCAACAACAGGCCTGCTCACTGGTGCTTTTCTGGCTTTTCTTGAATTTCCATTGCTTTACAGTCAGATAGCGAGGCCCTATGGCGCCGGATTGTTTTTCAGCATGATGATGACCTGGTTCTGGACCCGCCTGCTCTTTGACAATAAACCAAAAGTCATTCTTGCGTTGGCCTATGCCCTGAGTGCGACAGCTTGCATGTACACGCATTATTTCAGCTTCCTTTTTACACTGATTGCCGGTATTACCGGCTTATTCTTCATGAATCGCACAAGTCTGAAATATTATTTGGGCGCTGGTCTGGCTGCTGCGTTGTTGTTTTCTCCGCACATATATATAACGCTGAACCATCTGAGCATCGGAGGTGTCGGACTCTGGCTGGCAAAACCGGAAAACGGATGGCTACTGAGTCATATCTGGTATATTCTCAATGAATCATACTGGATAAGCCTGATGACCGGATTAATATTTGTCATCTCAGTATTTTTCGGCCGAAAAAGCCTGACTTTGAACAAATTTCACCTCATATCGATTATCTTCTTTCTGGTACCGTTTCTAACAGGCTTTTTCTATTCGCGGATGGTAAATCCGGTATTGCAGCATAGTGTTCTAATTTTCACTTTTCCCTTTCTACTTGCGCTGCTGTTCTCCTTTTCAGACAAAATTCCTTCGCGCTGGGCTGGAATATTAGTGATAGCGGTTCTTTTTGCAGGAACTGCCCAGACTATTGCGGGCAACCGATATTTCAGCAAACAGCATTTTGGTGAATTCAAGGGGATAGCTAAGGCTATCGTCAAATGGAATCAGCAATACGGAGCGGAAAACATCACCAGGGCTATCAGCATTAACAACCCCTGGTACCTTGATTTTTACCTGGATCAGGTAAAAGGCCGGAGAACAACTTTTGAACAATACGACAATCGCGGCGGAGCCCAGCTCGACAGCCTTGCCGGGATAATCAACAAAGCATCAACCACTTATTTCATGTATGCCTGGACCAAACCAGTTCCAATGGAGATCAATGATATTATCAGGGCAAGGTTTCCATGTGTAGAAGAGCATATCAGTTATGAAGGCCTGGCCGAAGCAACACTTTACAGTAAATCAGACCAGCATTGCCTGCTATTCAGTCCCGACACTCTATACAAGGTTAAGTTTGAATCAAATATCTCAGGCACTGAAGGCCTTTTAAATCTTGATAGTCTCGAATACAGCCCTGGTTTCGAAGGAGCCCCCGCTGAAATATTGGAAGGTAAGACAGGAATTATGGTGGCTACCATCGAATTATTTGCTGATACAATCGTGACAGGCGCTATTCTGGCCATCTCATTTCACAATGAAAATGGCGAAACAACACACTGGCTGGGAGCCCGGGCCGATCTCTATTCCCTGCCAGGCCAATGGAATAAAATCAGACAGACTATTTCCCTTCCTGATCAGAATCTGATTAACAGCAGGATGAAGGTCTATTTCTGGAACCCGGGAAAGAATAAAATCATTGTCCGGAATCTTTCCATAACGCTGGAAAAACCGTTGGTCAGTACTATTAAATTCTAGAAAATGAAAACCCCCTTTTATACTTTGCTTGCCTGTTTTAGCTTGTTTTTTATGACGACTTCCTGCCAAAGGGAAAAAATCGAAAATTTTCCCAATGGGAAGGTAAAATCAGTTCAGAACTTCAAAGGAAAAAAGCAGCATGGCATCAGCACCTGGTATTATGAGAATGGCAAAAAGCAGTTGGAAACTTCCTATAAAGAAGGTGAGTTGGATGGATTCGCTGTCAGATGGTTTATCAACGGGCAAAAAGAATCAAGTGAACAATACAAGAATGGCAAGAGGAATGGACTGTCTGTATCCTGGAACACTTCAGGTGTTAAAACAGAGGAAAGAACTTATGTGAATGACACCTTACACGGTGCTTACAGATTATACCATCACAACGAAGTGCTGAAAATAGAAGGCAATTACAATCATGGACTTTTCGACAGCATTTGGACTTATTACAATGAGTTTGGCTTTAAAGTAGGCGATGCCCGTTTTGAAATGGGCTCAGGTATTCAAAGAGCCTTTCATCTGAACGGAAAAATCTGGCGTGAAATACCATTCCGCAGCAATAAACGAAACGGAACAGAAAAAGAATACGACAATTCGGGAAGGCTAATAAAAGAAACTACCTTTGAAAATGATGTGGCAACAGGGCAAATTGAATATTAAAACAAGGCTCTAATGCAATCGTTTGCACCTGCTTCTCAGGCTTTAGCAGAATACTTTGCTGCGGTGTTTAGAAAGAGTCTAAAGTAACTGAAAATTAAAAATTTAACTTAGTGTTCCAATAAAAAAGCAAACAATAAAATAAGTAACGGGAAATTTGGAAATTCCATTTTTTATAACATAAATTTGCCCTGTTATTTAATTAACACTGTTACAAAATTCACATAAATTAATCATCCTTAAACATCCAAAAGATGAATCTGGAAAAAATCATGACCGACCTGGAGAAAAAACATCCGGGTGAAGTTGAGTACTTGCAAGCGGTACGCGAAGTTCTTGAGTCCATTGAAGAAATCTACAATGAGAATCCTCAGTTTGAAACAGCTGGCATAATCGAGCGCATCGTTGAGCCCGACCGTATTTTAACCTTTAAAGTTCCCTGGGTAGACGATAATGGCAAAGTACATGTTAATCTTGGCTACAGGATTCAGTTCAACAACGCTATCGGCCCTTATAAAGGTGGATTACGTTTTCACCCAAGTGTGAACCTGAGCATCTTGAAATTCCTCGGCTTCGAACAGATTTTCAAAAACAGTCTTACCACCCTTCCAATGGGCGGCGGTAAAGGTGGAAGTGATTTTGACCCTAAAGGCAAATCAAATGCTGAAATTATGCGCTTCTGTCAGTCCTTTATGCTGGAACTGTGGAAAATGATCGGTCCTGAAACCGACGTACCTGCAGGAGATATTGGTGTTGGTGGACGTGAAATCGGTTTCATGTACGGTATGTACAAAAAACTGACCAGAGAGCATACCGGTGTTTTGACCGGAAAAGGCATCAACTGGGGTGGAAGTTTAGTAAGACCTGAAGCTACCGGCTTTGGTGCAGTTTACTTCGCACATGAAATGCTTAAAACCAAAAATCAGGATTTCAAAGGAAAAGTTGTTGCGATCAGCGGATTTGGCAATGTTGCCTGGGGTGCAGTTACTAAGGTAAATGAGCTTGGCGGAAAAGTTGTTACTATTTCTGGTCCTGATGGTTATATTTATGATCCTGATGGCATCTCTGGCGAGAAAATAAACTATATGCTCGATTTGAGGTCTTCAAACCAGGATATTGTTAAACCTTACTCCTATGAATTCCCAAATGCACAGTTCCATCAGGGAAAACGCCCATGGGAAGTTAAATGCGATGTGGCTTTACCTTGTGCAACACAAAACGAGCTTGGTAAGGAAGATGCATTAACATTAATTAAAAATGGTGTTATGTGTGTAGCCGAAGGTGCGAATATGCCTTCAACACCTGAAGCCATAGAAGCATTCCAGGAAAATAAAGTCATGTTTGCACCCGGAAAAGCTGTGAATGCTGGTGGTGTTGCGACTTCTGGCCTTGAAATGTCACAGAACTCCATGAAACTCAACTGGGCTTCAGAAGAAGTTGACATGCGTCTGCACCAGATTATGAAGAGCATACATGAACAATGTGCAAAATACGGAACACAACCTGACGGTTACATTAATTATGTAAAAGGCGCGAATGTTGCCGGCTTCCTGAAAGTAGCCAATGCGATGCTCGACCAGGGCGTTCTCTAAAAGTTTTCCCCGACATGTATAACACTATGTTGGATAACCCAGCCCCGGTTCTGCCGGGGCTTTTTTTATGTAACTAAATAATCACAGCAGTCCGTTAATATTAAGAATCACGCCTGTCTGCCTGAATATTTCATGCATTCAGGCAGGCCTGTCTGACTGAATGCTCAAGCATACAGGCAGGCAAAGACGCAAAGATCACGCAAAAGTGCGCGAGGCAGACAGCAATCCCGATAGCTATCGGGATGATATTCATTATTTTACAAAAACAAACTGATTATTTTTAATAGTCTGTTAACCAGTCGATTAAAAATAACTAGCGAAGTATTTTAATCAGAAACAACCTTTAATAAGCTGTAATCTTAAATTACAATTACCCGTTTTTGCTATTTATATAAAACCGAAGCAATGTTATGAGAACATTTAAGTCTGTTGAAGAAATACTGATTTTCGCTATTGGATCAGAACAGGAAGCCTTTGAATTTTATTCCCGCCTTTCTGGCCTTTCTCAAAATACAGAAATGAAGCAGATCTTCAGGCAATATGCTTATGAGGAATTGGGCCATAAAGCCAGACTTATAAAATTCAGGGAACTGGGTAAAATAGAAATCCCCGATGAACAGATTAAAAATCTAAAAGTCACTGATTATATTGTAGATGTTATACCCGGCCCATCAATGAGTTATAAAGAAGCGCTCATTTTTGCGATGGAAAAAGAAAAAGCAGCATTGCGTCTTTATCTTGATCTTGCATCACGGTCCGAAAATGAAGATATCAAAACCATCTTTAATACCCTGGCTCAGGAAGAGGCAAGGCATCACCTAAGGTTTGAAATTGAATATGATCAATTAATTCTGAAGGAGAATTAACTAGTGAGGTTTCTGGTAACTATCAGCTTTTTTGAAATGAATTTATTGCGTTGTTAATTTTCTTTGCATCAAATGTCGTTCAAAAATTGCTTAAATTATAAATTACAACTCCAGATTAAGATCAAAATAAAGTTAACAAATAACTCTGCATTAATTAATGCATAAAAAATGATCTTCTTTTTTTTAAAAATGAGATTACCTTTTATTATATTAATGATTAACTGAAAACACCGGTTTCTTTTCAAACTCATAAAACAACCAAACACTCACAGGAACTATGAAAACTTTCAATTCGGTTGATGATATATTGCATTTTGCAATCGCATCAACACAGGAAACTGCAAATTTTTTCTCAGGTCTTTCAAAACAAGCCCGCAATGCTAAAATGAAAAAGGTTTTCGAGCAGTACTCCAGGGAAGAGTTTACTAATATGGTTCGCCTGACAAGGGTTAGGGAAATCGGTCCATTGGGAATCACCAGTGAACAGATGAATAACCTGAATGTCTGTGATTATGAAATAAGTCTTGGCAATGCCAAAGAACTTAAATACTCCGATGCACTGGTAATAGGCATGCGTAAAGCACGGGCTTCCCTCATGTTATATATGGAAATCGCAGATAAAACACCAAACCACGAAATTAAATCGGTGTTCAGCAAATTAGCAAATGAAGAAGCCAGGCACAAACGTGGATTTGAGATTGAATATAACGAATCCCTTTTACTTTGCTAAAAGATATTAGTTTGATAAAAACCAAAGCCCGTCTTACAAGCCGGGCTTTTTTTATTAATTGAATTGACCGATAGGCATAAAGGCAACGCGGATTTGTTTAATTTTGCACGTCAGTGAACTGATCCGTTACGCAACGCACCTATGCAATTTATAAATCCTTCTGTTCTTTATGCTCTGCTTGCGGTTCTGATACCGATTGCCATCCACCTTTTTAATTTCAGAAAGTATAAGAAGGTCTATTTCAGCAATGTAAGCTTTCTTAAAGAGTTGCAGCAAAAAACAAAAAAACAATCTCAACTATTGCATCTACTGGTGCTGTTGATGAGAATCCTGACTATTATTTTCCTTGTACTTGCATTCGCGCAACCTTACATTCCTTCGTCTAAACAATCCTTGCCCGGACAAATAAGTTATGTCAGCATTTTCATTGATAACTCTTTCAGTATGGAAGCCTCCGGAAGTAAGGGAAAACTACTTGAGGATGCAAAAATAAAAGCTGCCGAAATAGCTGCTGCCTTTAGGGCTGATGATCTGTTTCAACTGCTCACCAACGATTTTGAGGGGAAACACCAACGACTCGTTACGCGTGAAGAGTTGAAACAGATCATCA